>JAYUTP010000129.1:0-2090 GCA_043755075.1 Tenderia sp. (SeqCode) | reverse complement strand
CTGTATCATTGTTCGCTCTTCAATGCTCAATTGATCGTAGTTTTTTCCCATGCAACATTATCCCCTGAAAATGTTGCACTTGGTTTTTGAGCGCGCCGGGTATGAAAAGAGTCGTAGCAATCATTTTTGGCATTCTGCTGTTTCCTGTCTTGGCCGCTGCGGCGATGAATCAGGATACGCCGCCATCAAACACCCTGGCGAGTTCTGTTGCACCCTCCGCGCAGGAGGTTTCCGCTACCGCCACCAACATCAAGCTACAGCAGTAAAGACTCGACTTTTACAAGGATCGGCTGGATTTACAGGATAAGCGGATTGGTTGTCTCGGTGCAGTACTCACTGTCTCCAACATAATAGTCGCGTTCCTTGGCATGTTGATCACCGTCGTGGTGGTGCTTTTCAGTTTTCGTTCTGTTGATCAGGCCGTGCTGGCGGCTAAAAGTGAGGCACGCAAAGAAATCGAGCAACAGGCGAAAAAATATATTGAAGATGTGCTTCGCCCCGAAGTAAACAAAGCCTTGGAGGAAATTCAGAGTGCCGCAGGGCAGGTGCTCGAAAAACTGGAAAATGAGCATAAAATAGCGCGTGGTTTGAATGCTCAACAAGAGCAACAGATTAATTCCATCGTGCTGAATGCGGATAAACCGCTGAATCTGTTGAAGCTGAACTCAGAGCAACAGCAGGCTGTGGGGGAAACTGCGAAAAACCTCGAATCCAAACCACCGGAAGACTACTGTTACAGTGATTGGTTCGCGCTAGGTATACAGGCTATAGGGGAAAGAAAATACGAAATCGCCCTCGACCATTTCAGCAGAGCGTTGAAAATAGCTGAGTTGTCGGCTGATAAGGCGCGTGCGCTGCATAACAAGGGTGTCACACTCGGCGATATGGGGCGGAACGAAGAAGCTATCGCCGCCTATGACGAGGTGGTGAAGTGCTACACAGACTCACCTGAAGCGGCGCTGCGGGTGCAGGTGGCGAGTGCGCTTGTGAATAAGGGTATCACGCTCGGTAAGATGGGGCGGAGCGAAGAGGAAGTTGCTGTCTACGACGAGATGGTGAAGCGCTACGCAGACGCGCCGGAAGCGGCGCTGCGGGAGCTGGTGGCGAACGCGCTGATGAACAAGGGCGCCATGCTCGGTCTGATGAAGGGGCCGAGCGCAGAGGAAATTGCTGTCTACGACGAGGTGGTGAATCGCTACACAGGCGCGCCGGAAACGGCGCTGCGAGAGCGGGTGGCGAACGCGCTGATGAACAAGGGCTCCACGCTCGGTCTGATGAAGGGGCCGAGCGCAGAGGAAATTGCTGTCTATGTCGAGGTAGTGAAGCGCTACTCAAACGCGCCGGAAGCGGCGCTGCGGGAGATCGTGGCGGGTGCGCTGGTGAACAAGGGCGTCGCCCTCGGCAAGATGGGGCCGAGCGAAGCGGTTATTGCCGCCTATGACGAGGTGGTGAATCGCTACACAGGCGCGCCGGAAACGGCGCTGCGAGAGCGGGTGGCGATTGCGCTGGTGAACAAGGGCATCGTACTCGGCAAGATGGGGCAGAGCGAAGCGGCTATCGCTGTCAATGATGAAGTGTTGAAGCGCTACGCAGACGCGCCGGAAGCGGCACTGCGGGAGCAGGTGGCGAAAGCGCTGCATAACAAGGGCGTCGCACTCGGCCGGATGGGGCGGCACAAAGCGGCCATTGCTGTCTGTGATGAAGTGGTGAAGCGCTACGCAGACGCGCCGGAAGCGGTGCTGCGGGAGCAGGCGGCTAAAGCGCTGGCGAACAGGAACACCGCGTTCCGCCAGATGGACGGAATAGTAGTGGAACAGTGACGTGTTGCGACGGTTCAAGGCTTTCTCTTGAACCGTCTTGTGATCAATAGTGATGGCTTAAAGCGCTTGGATACGCACCACCTGTTCGTTGAGCTTTTCCAGTGACGAGCGCATCTCCGCCACCTTCTGCCGCTCTTTCTCGACGACCTCTTCCGGTGCCCGGCTGACAAAGCTCTCGTTGCTCAGTTTGCCTTCGATGCGATCCAGGTCACCTTGAATTTTTTCGATCTGTTTGTTGAGGCGGGCCAGCTCATCCTCTTTGTCGATCAG
>JAYUTP010000128.1:0-2116 GCA_043755075.1 Tenderia sp. (SeqCode) | reverse complement strand
TCGCGCCAGTTGCAGTGCCACGCTAGTACAGCCTGCGGTGACGAACGCCGCTTCTGCCGCCTGCAGTAACTTGCCGCCGGTCCCCATAACTCTGGCCTGGGGCTGAACAAAGAGCTCGTCGATTTCTGCAGTCAGCCCTAAATGCTCAAGACTGAACACATACACAGCTAGCAAGTAGCCGACCGGCGTGCCATTGTCCAAGGCCATCCAACCGCCCCCCAGATGGGTTTCGGTAAGCAGGCGCCGCAGCTGCAGGCCAACACGCGCTGGATCATAGCCAGAGATGTTTTCGAAACGCCAATACTCCTCGACCAGGCCGAGCAGGTTCGTGACGTCACTGACGGCAGCACGGCGTATGGTTGGGGTCGGGGGCACGGTGTCGGTTAATGTTTAAGTCAGCTACTTTTTACAGCAGAGTTTTTACCCTTGCAACGCAGCACCTTACTATTCCTGCGGCTCAGTGTAGCCGCGACAAATGGCCGCCAACTTATTCCCGTCGGGATCGCGGATATAGGCGGCGTAGAAGTCTGGGTTGTACCGCGGGCGCAGTCCTGGCGCCCCTTCGGACGTGCCGCCGTTAGCGAGGGCGGCAGCGTGAAATGCGTCGACTTCCCTCCAGGATTTGGCCTGCAATGCGACCATGACGCCATTGCCAGGAGTGGCGGGTTTGCCATCGAAGGGATGACACAGCCATAGCGCAATTTCCTTGCGGCCGTGCTCTTCGTAGGTTCCCCAGCCGACCCAACCGCTCCAATTGGGTTCATCGGCGACATCGCAGCGTGCAAGGCCTAATGCCCCAAGCGTGGCGTCGTAGAACGTAGTTGCACGCGCCAAATTGTTTGTGCCAAGGCAGACATAGGTAAACATGCGGTACCTTCGGGTGGTTAACGCAAAATTCAGCGGCGCGGCCCGTGCGCGTCCACGGTCGCGTTTTGTTCGGCACCATTATTATTTGTCATGAGCAGTAGCAAGCCAACAATAGCGAGACCGGCAATAACAGAACCTCCGGTGAAATAATCACCGAAGAACGTCAAGGTGTCGGGCTGCATCATCACGCGGAATTCCTCGGCCATGAGCAGGATTGCGAACATAAAAATGAGAAATGTTGTAAATCCTGCGGCGGAGAGTAGCACTATGCCAGTATTTCTCCTCCAATTACGAAACCTCATTACTGCAAGACCAGCGCATAGGGCAAGAACCCCAGGGATGGCGAATCCAAGCATGACCACCCATTTGGCGTTTACCGACGATTCGCTGATAAAACCCAACAGGCTCACCATGTAGAAGAAAAACCCTGCTATAACGTTGAGTATAATGCTAAGCACGTTGCGTATCATGGGCAGATTCCGATGGTGAGAAATACTGAGTTGCCTTGGGGCGGAACAGGAAAAAAGCGATGACCACAAACACAATGAAACCCGGAATCAGCGCCACTTTCATCGGAGACGTGGCGATCCCGATTACAAATCCAATCGCGCTCCAAACCACATACAGGAAACGCGCCCAGTTATGCCCCCCGAGCATGGCGATGCCGGAGACGATCATGATCAGCGAGCCGATATAAACCATGGCGTATTGAACAGGAATAGAGATAGGGCTCTTGCTCATTAGATCATGCGCCATAGGATTGTTAATCATGACGGTAGTCGAGATGAGAGATATTCCTCCCATGACGATGAGAACCCAGGCGATCACTGTCACTGATGTCGGCCTATTTTTCATTGACCCCTACCTGCTGTTGCTGAAGGTGTGTTATACGCCGAAGTATAGCAAAGCCCAGCACCCAAGCACGGACTGAGTCGGTGTCCGGGCCTTCCACCAGTCAGCGGCCTTATGGCCGTTGACACCATCGCTTTGAGATGTGCGCTAGTCTTTCTCCAAATTTCTTCGCCGTTGCAAGATCTCCGGGCAAAGGCGCCTCTTCTACGCTGGCATCAGTGGGTGACTGTGCCATTAAGCCAATAAATGAATCTATATAATTAATATCATTTCGTTTTGCCGCTTTACTACTGGCTGGCATGATGCCTGGCCCCACCCATATCATTGAATGTTGCATGGATAGAGTAAACATATAATGCAAAGTTGAGAGTTTATCCCCATTCATTCCTGATGAATT
>JAYUTP010000127.1:0-3127 GCA_043755075.1 Tenderia sp. (SeqCode) | reverse complement strand
CTGAGTCGTTTGCGCAAAATGAAGACGCAGGGCGAGAAGTTCACCTGCCTCACCGCCTATGACGCCTCTTTCACCCAGCTGCTCGATGAGGCGGGGGTGGAGGTGATCCTGGTCGGCGATTCGCTGGGCATGGTGATCCAGGGGCACGCCACCACCGTGCCGGTGAGCATGGAGGACATGATCTACCATAGTCGTGCTGTGGCGCGGGGCCGTCAGCGCGCACTGTTGATGGTCGACATGCCCTTTATGGCCTGCACCCTAGTGGAGCAGGCGCTGGTGAATGCCACCCGTTTGATGCAGGAGGGCGGTGCCGAGATCATCAAACTCGAAGGCAGTGGTGTGCAGCTGGAGATTGTCACCGAACTGGCGCGACGCGGTATTCCGGTCTGCGCCCACCTGGGTCTGCAACCGCAGAGCGTACACAAGCAGGGTGGTTACCGCGTGCAGGGGCGTGAGGCCGAGGCGGCGCGGGCGATGGTGGCGAGTGCCGTGGCGCTGGAGCAGGCCGGGGCCGACATGCTGCTGCTGGAGTGTGTGCCAACAGCGCTAGCAGCCGAGATCACCCGCACCGTGGCGATTCCGGTGATTGGTATTGGCGCCGGGGTTGAGTGTGATGCCCAGGTGCTGGTGCTTTATGACATCCTCGCCATCACGCCGGGCAAACGGCCGCGCTTTTCCAAGGATTTCTTGGCCGGTGCTGGCAGCGTGCGTGGGGCGATTGCTAACTACGTTGCCGAGGTGAAGTCTGGCGCCTTCCCGGCAAAAGAGCACTGGTTCGAGTGATGCTAACGGTTAACCGCATTGCCGCGGTGCGCCAGCAGGTGGCGGCGTGGCGCGGCGCGGGTGAGCGCATCGCCTTTGTGCCGACCATGGGTAATCTCCATGCTGGGCATCTCCATTTGATCACTCAGGCCCAGACCGTGGCCGATCGGGTGGTCTGCAGCATCTTCGTCAATCCGCTGCAGTTTGGCCCCAATGAGGATTTTTCCCGCTATCCGCGCACCCTGGCGGAGGATTCGGCCCAGCTGCAACAGGTGAATACCGATCTGCTTTTGGCACCGCCAGTGGAGGAGATCTATCCCGCCGGTCATCAGACGGCGACTCAGATTGATGTGCTTGGTGTGTCGGAGGGGTTGTGTGGCGCCAGTCGCCCCGGCCACTTTATCGGCGTGGCAACGGTGGTGGCCAAACTCTTCAATATCGTCCAAGCCGATGTGGCGCTCTTTGGTGAGAAGGATTATCAGCAGTTGCAGGTGATTCGCCAGATGGTGGCCGATCTCTGTTTTCCCATCGAGATTGTGGGTGTGCCGACGGTGCGCGAGGCCGATGGTCTGGCCATGAGTTCGCGCAACGGCTTTCTATCGGTTACAGAACGGGCCGTTGCCCCAGTGATCTATCAGCGTCTGCAAGCGGCGGCGGCGCGCATCGAAGCAGGGGCGCGGGATTTTCGCGCGATTGAGGTGGAGGGCATGGCGAGCCTGAAACAGCAGGGATTTGAGTCGGACTACTTTGTCATTGCCAATTCTGCGAGTTTGAAGCCCGCGATGGCTGGGGATCAGTCACTGCGGCTGTTGGTGGCGGCCCGCCTCGGCAAAACCCGACTGATCGACAATATTGCCCTTTCGTTGCTAAAATAGCCGTCCTTTCGCGGGCTTAGCCCCTGTCGTCCTGGATCAATTAAGTAGTAGAGGAGTTCATCCATGCAGCATTTAATGCTGAAGGCTAAGTTACATCGTGTGCGTGTTACCCACGCCGAGCTTCAGTATGAGGGTTCTTGTGCGATTGATGACGATCTGTTGAAGGCTTCAGGGATTCGTGAGTACGAGCAGATCCAGATCTACAATATCAACAACGGTGAGCGTTTTACCACCTACGCCATCTGTGCCGAAGCCGGCTCGGGAGGGATCTCTGTTAATGGTGCCGCCGCGCGCCTCGCCTGCGCCGGTGATCTGCTGATCATCTGCGCTTATGTCGGTGTCGCCCAAGCGGCGCTCGATGATTTCAAACCCACTCTGATTTATGTCAATGAACAGAACGCCATCGTTCGTTGCAGCGACAAGATTCCCCGGCAGGTGGCGGGCTGATCGCTTCCGGCTATTTTATTTCCAGCAGTCAGCCGGGAGTTTGGCCCCGCGTGAATCGAGGGTGAGGGTGGCGCAGCTGGTGGCGCCATCCTTGTCATTCTCCTGTCCATTTTTTCCCACAGCGCTGAGTTTTACGCATCCACCAATAGTGGCACCATCACAGGCGGCGGCGCTGATTTCATAGTAGCCGCCCGGCTGCGTTAGATACTTGCCAGCGGTCAGGGTTAGTCCTAGTTTGGCAAGATCGGTGGTGTAGGTATTGCTATCCGTAAAGAAGCGCTCCTGCCTGGCCATGATATCCATCAGAGCGTTGTAGGCATCCGCGCGGCGGGTCTGACGCACGATATCGACGTAGGAGGGGTAGGCGATGGAGGCGATGATGCCGATGATGGCCACCACAATCATGACCTCGATCAGGGTAAAGCCACGTTGCTTGTTTCCAATTTTGTTCATCGTTTCTCTGTCTTGATGCTTGATGCTTGATGGTCCTGATGGATGAAGAGGGGCGATACGCCCCTCTTGTCTGTGCAGCGTTATGACCTAGCTAATCGGCCCGCAGTTCGCGCCAGGAGATACGCTTGCCGAGGTTGCCGATGCCGCTAAGATTATGGGCTAAGTTCCGGTTTCCATCATCCTTGTTGACGGTATTAATGATGATGGAATCCTGGGTGATGCGGACCCCAAAGGCGCCACCCGCAATCTTCAGGCCTGAGGGCGCCTTACCGACGCTTGTTTCGAGGCGGACAACATCAACGCCTTCTTCAATCAGTCGATCATTGTTGATGCTGATGATGGGTTTGTCGGGCGGGCCACCGTTGCTGGCCTTCAGGAACATAAACCAACTATCTCCACCGCCATTGCAGGGGTCATTGGAAGGAATATAGGTGGTGAAAAAGACAATCCCCTTATAGACGCTGGCACTGCTGACAACCCGCTCGCTCGGTGTACCGGCTTTATTGAGGTCAAGATACCAGCCGTACTGTTTGCTGATGTCAGTGGCGCTGTAGTTGACGTTGACGCTGCTGTTGGTCAGGCGTGCCTCG
>JAYUTP010000126.1:0-5993 GCA_043755075.1 Tenderia sp. (SeqCode) | reverse complement strand
CGGGTTGCTGAGGCTGACTTGGAAGCTGACGGGGCTGCCTTCGATCGCTTCGCCGGGGGCGACGATGCTTAAGCTGACGGTTGGGCTGTCGGTGGTGTCATTAATGATGACCATTGCAGGTGTCGCATCGATCGCTATCGGACCGTTAGGATTGGTGGCTGTAGTAATTGCTACATGAAAATCCTCATCACCTTCGAAAACTGAGTCATTTACCGTAGCGACCGTGAAACTCGCGCTGGTTTGTCCGGCGGGAATGGTCACGGTGACCGGGGTGGCCACGTAGTCGCTACCGGCGGTGGCGCTGTCAGTCGGCGCGCTATAAACATTTACTGTGACTGTGGTGGTTGCTGTGGCTGGCTGGCTTAGGCTGACAGTGAAGCTTGCCGGACTACCTTCCACTATGCTCGGCGCATCGGCCTTGACGCTCACCGTGGCGGCATCAAGGATTGTGGTGCTCACCGGCAAATTATCCACGCCCACCACGCCGTTAGCATTGTTTGCTGCGGTGATCGCGGCACTAAAGGTCTCGGTGCCTTCAAACACACCGTCATTAACAGTGGCGACATCGAAATCCGCGCTCGTCGCGCCCGCCGGGATAGTGACGGTGTAACTGCCGGCGGCATAGTCGGCGTTGGCTGTGGCGGTATTCGCCGGGCTGCTGTAGAGATTAACTGTCACCACTGTGTCGGCGGTGGCCGGATGGCTGAGGCTGACGGTGAAAGTGGCTGGTGCGCCTTCGCTTACTTGGCCTAGGGCCGGACCGCTGAGACTGACGACGGGGGCATCCTGAGTGTCGGTGATGGTGTTAGTAGTCGGGATGGAGCTGAAGCTCACTGGCCCTACGCCATTGCTGGCAGTTGTGACCACGGCGCTGAAAGTTTCGGGACCTTCGTACACGTTATCGTTGATTGTCGGCACGTTGACCGTGCCGGTGGTCTGTCCCGCAGGGATAACAATCGTGTAGACCGCGACGGTGTAATCAATGTTCGGGGTTGCGGTATCGGTCGAACCACTGGCGACGCTGATGGTCACTGTGGTATCGGTCGCCGCTGGGCCGTTTAAGGTCGCGGTCAATATTACGGGCTGCCCTTCCTCGGCCGGGGCGCTGCTGAGGGTGATTGCTGGGGCATTGCTACTGTCCAAAACTGTGCCCGCGACTGGCGCGGCATTGATAGCAACCACGCCGTTGGCGTTGACGGCACTGCTGATGCTGGCGCTGAAGCTCTCGGGACCTTCGAAGATGCCGTCATTGACCGTGGCTACCGTGAAGGTGGCCGAGGTCGCGCCAGCGGGAATCGTGACGCTGATAATGCCGTCAGTGTAATCCGCGCCTGCTGTCGCGCTATCGCCCGCGAGGCTGGTGACGTTGACCTGAACAACAGTGTCGGCGGTGGCTGGATTTGAGAGATTAACGGCAAAACTTACCGGCGCGCCTTCATAGGCTTGGCTGCCATTGACCTGACTGAGCGAGACCGTCAGGGCATCCGCGGCATCGGTGATCGATGCGGCGACTGGCGTCGCGTCGACCGTCATCGGGCCGTTGACACTGGCGACGTTGGTGATTGCAACGTGCAGTGTTTCGGTTGCCTCAAAGAGCGTGTCATCGAGCGTCGGGACACTGATCAGAGCACTGGTTTGACCCGCCGGGATGGTCACAGTGTAGAGCCCCCCAGTGTAATCGCTGCCAGCACTGGCCGTATCGCCCGACCCGCTATAGACGTTAACCGTTACCGTGGTCGGCGTGCTCGACGGGCTGGAGAGCGTGACAGCAAAGCCCAGTGCACTGCCTTCGGGAACCTGCGCACCATTGACTGCAGTGAGTGTCACCGTCGGCATATCGGCGCTGTCGAGGATGGTCGCCTGGATCGGCGTGCCGTCCAGCGCCACTGACGTAAGCGGATTCGTAGCTGCGGTGATCTGGGCGCTGAAGGTCTCGGGGCCTTCAAAGACAGTGTCGTTGATCGTCGCCACACTCACCGTGGCCATGGTTTGACCGGCCGGAATGGTGACGGTAATCGGCGTGGCGATGTAGTCCGTGCCCGCCGTGGCGCTATCGCCCAGCAAACTGGCCGGGGTCACTGTCACTACCGTGTCGGCGGCGATCGGTGCGTTAAGGTTAACGCTAAAGCTAATCACGCCACCTTCCTGCGCTTGGCTGAAGTCCACCGCGCTGAGGCTGACTGTCGGGGTCAGCGGGGTGTCGAGAATCGTCGCCTGCACGGGTGTAGCATCGATCGCCACAGGGCCATTGGCGTTACTCGCACCAGTGACCGTCACACTCAGGGTCTCCGCCCCTTCCACCAGAGCATCAATAATAGTATCTACTGCGAAGTTAGCGGTGGTCTGCCCGGCCGGGATCGTAACGATGATGGTGCCACCGGTGTAATCCAAACCACTCGTGGCGGTATCGCTCAGCAAACTCGCGACATTGATAGTCACCACTGTGTCCATGGTCGATGGCTGACTCAGGCTCACCCCGAAGTTCAGTGGCGTACCTTCAATCACTTGATTCGTGTTGACCGATACCACGACCACCGTCGGGGTATCCAGAATCATCGCCGTTACCGGCGTACTGTTGACCGCCAACGGGCCGCTGGCATTGCTCGCCCCGGTCACCGCCACGCTAAAGGTCTCAGGCCCTTCAAATAGGTTGTCCTTGAAGGTATCTATCGAGATCACCGCCGAGGTCTGACCGGCCGGTATGATCACCGTCACCGGGGTTTGGGCATAGTCGATGCCCACCGTGGCGGTATTGCCCGGTCCGCTCGAAGGTGTCAGCGTAATCACGGTGTCCGTGGTCGAGGGTCGGTCAAGCGACACCAAAAAACCAATCGGCGCGCCTTCGTTGGCCTGCCCACCTTGCAGCGGACTGACCGTGATATTGACCACCCCATCGATGATTGTCGCCACCACCGGGGTCGCATTGATCGCGACCGGGCCGTTAGGGTTGGTCGCGCCACTGATGCTGACGCTAAAGGTCTCGGGGCTTTCCGCCATGCCGTCTTGAATGGTCGCTACTGCAAAGCTAGCGCTGGTCTGCCCTGCCGGGATGATAACCGTGACCGGTGTGGCCACGTAGTCGCTGCCAGGCGTAGCGCTGTCCGTCGCTGCGCTGTAAACATTCATTGTAACCGTGGTAGCCGCCGTCGCTGGTTGGCTCAGGCTGACTGTGAAACTCGCTGGGCTGCCTTCGCCGACCGCACCGTTGTTATTTGCGATCAGCGTTACGACCGGGGCATCGCCAGCATCGCTGATAGTCGCAGTGATCGGGGCCGAGTTGTAAGTCAGCACAGTGCTGCTGGCGCTGGCACTGATGATTGCAGCACTGAAGGTTTCATTACCTTCAAAGAGACTGTCATTGACCGTCGCCACAGTGAAACTAGCGCTGGTGGCACCGACCGGAATGGTGACGGTGTAGTTACCACTGGTGTAGTCAGTAGTCGGCGTCGCTGTGTCGGCAGAGCCGCTCGACACATTCACCACCACCGTAGTGGCCGTGACCGCCGGTCGATCAAGACTGACGACAAATTGAACATCCCCGCCCTCATTGACGATGGGGGCCACTGTGGTAAGCGAAACGGTAAAAGGGGTGCTTTGAACCGTCGGCACAAAGAGCAGGTCCGGCTCTATGAAGGGCAGGAATGGACGATTGACCACCGTGGATTCGTGACCGCTCTCGGGCGTGACACGCTGATTATTAAACACCACTTCCGCTGCTGCTGAGTGACCATGATTTTCAGAAAGCTCCCCTGCTGCAGGCGCTTCCGCAATCTGCGTCGGATCCTTGCCTTCGATAATGGCCTGCTGAATAGCAGCGATATCGAGATCTTGTGGTAGCACCACTTCGCCGACAGTGGTTGCCCCTCCCCAAATCGATTCGTCAAGCGTAAGCTCGCCAGCCCCCTGCATCGACGCTTGGGTACCATTTTCAAATGCAATCACCAACTTACCACCGGAGTCGTTGCGAATGACTTCGGAGGCAGACACTAGATCACCCTCATGCAGAATCCGCTGCACGCCATTGGCTGAAGTCGCAGTCGCGAGGCCTTTGAGATACTTAACTACACCGGTTTGAGTGGTCATGGATCAACTCCTAAAAACTTGACATTAGCACCGCTACTCTGGCGCCATCTTCAAATAATATCGCTTTCATCCAGCATCGGATTATTGCCCGCCAATTGCTGACGCAATTGCTGCCGTCCCGCCAACTTACGTTGTGCCGCTTCAGGCAGTTCCGTAGGAAGTATAATATTTTTTGTGATCAGAAGCTCAATCAAGTCCTCAACAACGCGGATCATATCAGCGTCCAGCTGGGATAACGAATCCCTAGCCTGAGTCGAATCGTCAAACAATCCAATCAATCGAGGGTCATCATCAGCAATCCATTCCGTAGCATTGGGGGGCGACTCAGAGAACACCGCGGTGATTCGTTGCATCTCATTCATAGTGACATATGGCATATCTCACGCTCCAACCGTTGCGACCACATCAATAGGCATCCACGATCCCCAACTATTATTATCGGGAAAATATCAATATGCTTTATAGCACCACCCTGTCAGTCCGACTATCTTGGTACGGCCGATAACAGGATTAATTGACGACATGATCGCAAAAAAGGCTGATGAGTTCCAACCAGCGTAAAAATTATGAAAAAACAATAATAATCAATTAATTACAATGGATCTCATCTATTTTCAGCCTCTAAGTACCAACCTACATTGAACCTAGGATCATTCCCACTCAATGGTGCCAGGTGGCTTACCAGTGATGTCATAAACGACGCGGGAGATACCGGCCACTTCATTGACGATACGACTCGAGACGTGACCGAGGAAGTCATGGGGCAGATGCGCCCAGCGCGCCGTCATGAAGTCGATGGTCTCGACCGCACGCAGTGCCACCACATATTCGTAGCGACGGCCATCGCCGGTCACACCAACCGACTTAACTGGCAGAAAGACGGCAAAGGCCTGTGAGGTCTTGTTGTAGAGATCGTGCTTACGCAGCTCTTCGATGAAGATGTGATCCGCCAGCCGCAGAATGTCGGCGTACTGTTTCTTCACCTCACCGAGGATGCGCACACCGAGGCCGGGGCCGGGGAATGGGTGGCGATAGACCATGTCGTAAGGCAGCCCCAACTCAACGCCGAGCTTGCGTACTTCATCCTTGAAGAGTTCGCGCAGCGGCTCCAGCAGTTTGAGTTTCATGTGCTCGGGCAGGCCACCAACATTGTGGTGCGACTTAATGACATGGGCCTTGCCGGTCTTGGAGCCTGCCGATTCGATGACGTCGGGATAGATGGTGCCCTGCGCCAGCCACTTGGCCGAGGGCAGTCTGTTTGACTGCTCTTCGAAGATCTCAACAAAGAGTCGGCCGATAGTTTTGCGCTTCTTCTCCGGGTCATTTTCACCCTTGAGTGCATCAAGGAAACGCTGCTCGGCATCGACGCGAATCACCTTCACACCCATGTGCTGGGCGAAGGTGGCCATCACCTGATCACCTTCGTTGTGGCGCAACAGGCCATTATCGACAAAGACGCAGGTGAGCTGCGTGCCAATCGCCTTGTGCAGCAGCGCTGCGACCACCGATGAATCAACACCTCCAGAGAGGCCGAGGATCACCTCATCAGCACCGACCTGTTGACGGATGGAGGTGATGGCATCTTCAGCGATATTGCCAGCCGTCCAGTGGGCACCACAGCCACAGATGGTGTGGACAAAACGCTCGATGATGCGCTGCCCCTGACGGGTGTGGGTCACTTCAGGATGGAACTGCACACCGTAGAAATGCTTCTCTTCGTTGGCGATACCCGCGATAGGTGCAGATTCAGTAGAGGCCATCAGTTTGAAGCCGGGCGGAATATCCACTACCCGGTCGCCATGGCTCATCCATACATCCAGAATGCCGTAACCTTCCGCCGTGGTGTGATCCTCAATATCCTTGAGCAGTGCGGTGTGGCCACGGGCGCGCACCTGGGCGTAACCATACTC
>JAYUTP010000125.1:0-2611 GCA_043755075.1 Tenderia sp. (SeqCode) | reverse complement strand
CCAGTCGCTACGGCAATTGTCTGGGGGCTGATAATCTCTGCGGTATTAACGATGTTTGTGGTGCCGGTGTTGTTACGGGGTTATCTGCTGGCGGTGGTGTGGATGCGGCGTAGGTTTAATTCTAAAATGAGGCCGCAAGTTTAGTGGCGGGTCAAAATTACACCATCGCAGAAACCTGCGATGCAGTGGGAGTTGGCTAAACAGTCATCAGTTTGTGCCAAGTTAGGTGCGGGCTAGATACAATGCACTCATAACAACGATAATCGTCCTTCATCTATTTGGTGCACTCCATGTTCAAACAATTGCCGCTGATTTTCATTGCATTGCTGCTATCAGCCCCATTCGCTATCAGCGAGGCGGGCCTTAGTTATGACCCGAGGCTGAATTGGAAAAGCCTCAAAAGCCAGCACTTTACTGTGCACTATCATGACGGTGAGCAGCGGCTGGCAGAGAATGCCATCGCCATTGCCGAGCGGGTGCATGAACGCCTTGCGCCACTGTTCCAGTGGAATCCGCTAGAGCCTACCGAAATTGTACTCAGCGACAAACTCGATCTCTTTAACGGCAGCGCCACCATGCTCCCAGCTAACCGTATAGTGCTTTATGTCAGCACACCCGATGCGGTCAGCGGGCTGGAGGATCACGCCAGCGCCATGGAGACGCTGATCCTGCACGAGTACACGCACATCATGCAGCTCGACAAGGCCAGAGGCTTGCCGAAAAACGGGCGCGAAATTTTTGGTCGTTTTCCGTTGCTTTTTCCCGGTGCGTTGCAGCCTGCCTGGTTCATTGAAGGGTTGGCGACTTACGAAGAGACCGATAGTGATCGTTCCATTGGCAGAGGGCAGAGCAGTTACTTTGATATGCTGATGCGTACTGAATACAGTTGCGGCCTTAAACCGTTGCGCCAGATCAATCAGCCAATTGCCACCTGGCCAGCAGGCCATGCGCCCTATCTTTATGGCGCTAATTTCCAGCAGTTTATAGCGCAGCGTTACGGTAAGGACAAGGTGATGGCGCTGGTGGATAACTATAGCGAAAAGACGCTGCCATTCTCCATCAACACCAATACTAAACAGGTGGTTGGCAGCGATCTCGATGGGCTCTGGTTCGAGTTCAACGATTATTTGCGCGACAGATATCAATCGCCACTGACGCAGATTCAGGAACAGGGGGCGGTCACTGGCGAGCGCATCACTCATCACGGCTACAACAGCGGCGGTGCTGTGCAGGCGCTGGCTGATGGTGGTGTCATTTATCTGCGCAGTGATGGCGCGAGCAACCCAGCACTGATGCGGTTGCGCCCCAACGCCACAGTGCCAGAGTTGATTGTAGATGTGCACCCCGCTGCCCGTTTCGATTACCATCCACAGGCCGGCATCATTATCACCATGCCAGAGCTGCACCGCAACGCCAGTCTTTACTACGACCTCTATCACATCGACATCAATAGCGGTAAGCAGCGTCGCCTCACCAGCGCCGGGCGTTATCGTTATGCGACCTGGAGCCCCGATGGCCAACAGATGATCGCTGTGCACAACGGGCTGAGTGAAAACGCCCTGCAACTGCTCGACGCCAACGGTAATTTTATAGAAGAGCTATGGCGCGGTGAATCTGGTGTCACACTCACCTCACCTGACTGGTCGCCCGACGGCGCATCACTGGTGCTCTCGGTCTGGCGTTCTGACACAGGTTGGAACCTCGAACAGTTCGACCTGCAACAGCGCCGTTTCAAACAGCTCACACAACAGAACGTCATCGAAGCACAACCACAGTTCACGCCCGATGGCCGCGCCGTGCTCTTCAGCGCCGATTATGATGGCATCTACAACCTGCAACGGCTCGATCTTGAGAGCGGCGCCATCACCACACTCACGCGCGTCAGCGGCGGCGCCTTCACGCCCACACAGGCTAGCAGCGACGGCCCCATCTACTACACTGGCTATGACTGCAACGGCTTCGACATTTACCGCCTCGATCGGCCGCAACCACTCGCCATCGCCAGCGCACCAGCAGGAGCATCGGGCATACCACTGCCTGCTGCACCGCTGCCGCAAGGGCTGACGCAGAGCGACTACTCACCCTACGACGGTCTGCGGCCACGCTGGTGGTTGCCGCATCTCGCCATTGAAAGCGGCCGGGCAGAGCTGGGGGCCATGACTGCCGCCACCGATGCACTCAACCGCCACATCTATGTGGTCGATGCCGCCTACGATGTGCGCAAGGATATGTTCGTCGGTTCATTCGACTACATTTACGACCGTTACCATCCGGTATTCAAACTCCACGGCGAACGGTTGAATCTCAGCACGCTTGATAATAACAACAACCTGCAACGGCTGCGTCAGAGCAGTCTATACATGGGCGAAGTGGTGCTGCCGTTCTACAGTTACAACCGCCGCATCTCACTGCATGCTGCCGCCATCAATGAGCGTGAGTCAGATGCATGGTTGGGTACAGGCGTCGTGCCGCAGTCAGAGTTGCACGACAACCTCGTCGGCCTCGCCGCCATCTATGACTCAACACGAAACTATCCACTCTCCATCAGTCGCGCCAACGGTTTCCACGTTCAGTTAGTGGCGGAAGATAGCGACGCCATCAGCGGCTCCGA
>JAYUTP010000124.1:0-8812 GCA_043755075.1 Tenderia sp. (SeqCode) | reverse complement strand
ACGATCTCCACCGGCGTGAACTGTTGCAGCCGGGTTTGATCCGTAGTGCTGTTGTGGCGCAGCGCCAGTGTGAAAAAGGCGATCTGCGCCCCCTCCGCATAACCCGCCGTGGGATCGAGCAGATCATGGTAGGCCGGCCGCAGTTGCAGCTCCTGGTAGTTCTGTTGCGCCGCGCGCCCCGCCATCAGCGACAGACGCCCAGTATTGTGTCCCTGGTCGGGGCGCGCGCCACCCGGTGCGGTTAATTTAGGTGTGGTAACACTCAGCTTGCTGCGCGCCTGCAGCAGTGTGTGGAGCAATGGGGCGTCATCTCCTTGGTCGTTGCGATAGGCGGAAAACTCGTGGGCCAGCTCCAGCGCTTCCGCTTGTTGCGGCAGCGGCAGGGCGGTGAGTTGTTCATTCTCTGGTGAGATCTCATCCCGGCCCAGTGCCTTGATCAGACCGAGCTGCGATGCCTCAACGGATGCCAGTCGGTGGCTCAGCTGTGCGTGGCGTGATGGGCGGAAGGTCAGCGCATTCACCAGTCCCGCCTCATTCACTACTCTTACGGTGTCAGAGGGAATCGCCCAAGCGCCGAATTGATCGGTGAGTTGCAACTCAGGGCGTGCCGTCTCCAGTAACGACAATAGATGGTAGGAGCAGTTTTCATCAAAGAAGTAATAATCAAACCAGATGCCGCGCAGCTCCCAGGCGTGCAGCAGCAGGGTGCGGGTCTCGGCCTCAGTCAGGTTGAGTTGATACTCCCAGATATCGCGATTTTCCATGTCGCTGTATTCACGCACCTTGAGGTAGTAGGGCAGAACCGAGAAGCCGCCGGGATAACCACCCATCAATCCTTTTACGGCATAGGCAAGGCCGCCATCGCCGCCGGTATTGGCGCCGAAATTCAGGGCATAGGCTAATAGCCGCGTCTGTTCATTTTGACCATGGGCGTCGATGCGTAGCAAGGTGTGGCCAAACATTGAGGCGGGGCTGTTGATGTAGGCGGTAGGAAATATCAGCGTGGCACCAGCGGGATCAAGGATATCTATCCACTCCTGGAAACGTTGGCAGTGATATTCGGGTAAGCGGGTGTTATCAAAATTCAGCGCCTGCTTTAGCCATTGATAGCGAGCCACAAACAGACATTGCGGATGGAGCTGCTGCGCATCTTCATCATCAGGAAAGTCGCCGAAGAATGCGCTCAATGTCGCATCGAGTTCGGCATCGGGATTGGTCTTGCCATCAACGGCATTAAAAAACTGCGGCGCATCCACTTGGCTCTTGTAGTGGTTGGGTAGCAGGCGCGGTTTGTAGTGCAGCAGCTTGCGCCATTCTGGGCGTTGCGCCAGTTGTTGATGATGAGCAGTGTCTATCAACTCGTGCAGGTAATCACTGTCGGTAGCGCAGTACGCCGTTGGCGCGAGCAGCAGGCTCAGCAGGGTTAAATATCTCAGGTGGCGTAGTATCGCTGATGCCATGCGCAAAAAAGCTCCATTGCAAATTCGTGGGCACTATAAACAGAAATGCCCGGCGGAAGGATGAGCCGCCGGGCATGTTGTTACGGTACTGCGGGTGTTGCTTAGATGGCTGTCGCGTATTTGTTCAATGCCGCATCGGCAGCAACGACTTCACGCAGTGACAGACGAATCTGCTCAGCGCTAACATCGCTGCTTGGGAAGATGCGGGCAAAGTTCTGTTGTGTAACACGGGCGAAGGCGGCTTTGTCCTGGGCGTCAACACCAATCAGCTGCGCCAGTGCATCCAGGGTTTCGCCCTGGCCAGCAGAGGCATCGCGCGCCAAGGCATTTTTGTTGCCGTCAATGAACATGGCGGTCTTCCACGCGGATGCAACAGTGCCATCCTGGGTACAGCCAGAGGTGCCAAAGGTGATACCGAAAGTCTGGTTACCCGAGGTGCCATTAGTGGTTACTGCCAATACCTGTGGTGCAATACCTGACTGGCCATCAAATACCTTGCTACCCCAGCCGCATGTACCAATGTTGTTCGCGGCCATGGCACCGGTAGAGCCAATCGCTAAAACTGCGGCAAGTAGAGCGCTCTTCTTCATGTTCATATTACGGTTCTCCCTCTGAATTAAATTGGAGACATCATCGATACACAGATGTGTCGAGTTTTGTTATAGCGACTATCCAAAGTAGCGTCAAGCAGATAACCTTTGTTGTCTGCCACGTAAGTGATATCTGATAGGGAACACTCCTGAATGGGTGATGTAATCAAGTTTCAGCGCCCCAAGCTCAGTGAAAAGCACAAAGGCAAAACGCTCTGCCAAACTGGCTTTCACAAATGGGCGGTGGTGACAGAGAAACAGTTTGATGTGAAGCAGGGCAAGCTGGTGACGCTTTATCAGTGCAGTCGTTGCGGGGCGAAAAAAACGGCGGCGCATTAGTGGTGGCGTCGTTGCTGGCGGAGGGTGTGGCCAGAAATAAAAAAAGCCGCAAAGTTTAACTTTGCGGCTTTTAAAATCCGTGGTGCCCAGAGACGGAATCGAACCGCCGACACGAGGATTTTCAATCCTCTGCTCTACCGACTGAGCTATCTGGGCATTTAGAGGTGCGTATTAAACCAATTGCCCCTCTTTGAGTCAAGTTCCTTTTCGGGTTTTTAAGATAAAAAGTGATCGTGATACTCTATCTACCTTTTCATGGTGTGGCGTTGCTGGGTGAAGGTATGAGGCGGTTATTAAAAGTGTTAATGGCGGGCGTCGTTGTGCTGTTTTCCGTGGTGGCGATGGCGACGGAAGAGCGCATCGTCCGCTTTCATCACGAGGATATGAAGGGGTGTGTCGCTTGCCATCAGGAGGGCGATGCTGAGCTGTTCCGCAAGGCGACCTCCACGGCGTGTGTCGAGTGCCACAAGCAGAAGGGGGTACGTACCGATCTGGGCAAAGCGCTGGAGCAGCTGGAGGCGGCGATTCTCACCGCCAAGCCCCTTAAACAGGCCGAGGGACAAGGACCGGGCATGAGCGTGCCGATGTATTACGACAAGAGTCGACTCGGTGCTGAGCCCAATCAGATGATTCACATCCCTGCTGGTAAATTCATTCGCGGTACTGATTACCGTTTGCCCGATGAGGGGCCGAGCCATGAGGTGGCGTTGCCGAGTTACTCTATTGACAAGTACGAGGTGACGAACCTCCAGTACAAAAAATTTATCGATGCCACCAATCGCCGCTCCCCTGACCATTTTGTGAACCGTACCTTCCCCGACGGCAAGGCTGATCACCCCGTGACGTTTGTCTCCTGGTTCGATGCTAATGCCTATTGCGAGTGGGCGGGTAAACGGTTGCCCGATGATAAGGAGTGGGAGAAGGCGGCGCGTGGCACCGATGGTCGTGTGTTCTCATGGGGCAGTGAGTTTAGTGTCGATAACGCCAACACGCCGGTGCGTTGGGCGGCCATGCATCTGAAGGGTGATACCACTCCGGTCGGTGCCTTTGAGGGTGGCAAGAGTCCTTTTGGTCTTTACGACATGACCGGCAATGTTTGGGAGTGGACGGACGCCTGGTATCAACCTTATCCGGGCAACAAACGGATCACCGAAAACTATGGCGAGAAGTACAAGGTGCTTAAGGGTGGCTCATGGTGGGACTGCTCGTTTTACAAGTGCGGCATTTCAGCGCCGGTCTTTAACCGCAGCTTCTTTCATCAGCGGACCAAGAATGAGAATTTTGGTTTTCGTTGTGCAAAAGATTAAAAGGATCAAGGCAATGAAGTTGCTCTGGATAGTGTTGCCGTTGGTGTTGTTGGGATGTGATCAGAAGGGCAGCGAACCCGCTGTGGTAGCTCCGCCCGTTGGTATGGTGCTGGTGCCCGCCGGTGAGTTCATCATGGGCAGTGACGCCGTTGACGAGACGGGCAAGCAGGAGGAGTTTGGTTTTCGTGAGCCGATGTATCTCGATGAACATCCGCAGCACCGCGTCATGGTCAAACCCTTTTACATCGATCAGTACGAGGTGAAGAGCGTTGATTACAAACAGTTCATTCTTGAAACCAACGCCACGCCGCCACAGCCCTGGGTACAGAGCGGTTACAACGCCAGCAGGGCACGGCTAAGTGAGTTTGATGTCGAGACCTTGCGCAAAGTGGCGGCGGATTATTTTCAGCTCGACATGGATGCCAGCAAACTTGATAAACCGCAGCTACTCGTTGAGTTGGAGAAGGTGCAGCAGCAGCGTGATCTACTGCCGGTGACGGCGGTGAGTTGGTACGACGCCGCTAGCTATTGCCTCTGGCGCGGCAAGCGCCTACCGACCGAGGCAGAGTGGGAGAAGGCGGCGCGTGGCAGCGATGGCCGTGACTATCCATGGGGCAGCGAGTGGTTGCCGAAGATGAGCAACATCGGCGATGGTGAATCGGTGCTTGCCAATGTTGGCAGTTATGCGGGCGATCGTTCGGTCTACGGCGTTTACGATCTTGGCGGTAACGTCTCTGAGTGGATCGACGACTGGTATCGACCTTATGCGGGCGCGAAGTATCAAAGCCCCTTTTACGGCGATATTCACAAGGTGATCAAGGGGGGTGGTGCGGGTGTTGGGCACTATGCCCTGAGTTACTTCTTCCGTGCGCCGCGTCGCGGGCAGGCCGATCCTTCGGCAATGAGCACGGATGTGGGCTTTAGGTGCGCTCAAGCGGGCTAGAGAGCACCTCTCCTTCTGTTGGGGAGAGGCGGCAAAATCTACTGCGCTGGAGGCACATATCCTTCAGGCATTGTGCCTCCATCACCGAAGAAAAACTTCTCCATCTCTTCTTTCAAAAAGGTCTGTGACTTCGGATCCATCATCGACAAACGGTACTCATTGATCAGCATGGTCTGATGTTTTAGCCACATCTGCCACGCCTCTTGCGAGATGTTGTCAAACACCTTTTTGCCCAGCTCGCCGGGATAGGATTGACGTTCCAGGCCAGGTAACTCTTTATTCAGTTTTTTGCACATCACCATGCGGGCCATCGGGGTAATCTCCACTGTTTTACTCGGAAAAAGGGTAATTCTAACAAACCGGAGCAGAGCGGGCTATTCACACCTGCTTTGACTTATATCAATACTTCCAGCAATCGCTTTACGGGCGCTGCCAGCCCTAACGTGTCGGGTGCTGCGGTGTTGTACCAACGGCGGTTGCTGACATCGCGAATTGCATTGTCTGCCCCGGTGATGCGCGCCACCACGGGTGCAATTTCAAGATGGAAGTGGCTGAAGGTGTGGCGCACGCGTGTGCCACGTTGCACCACCGTTGCGGCGTAGCCCAATTCATTTTTACACCAGTGGATAAGGTCGGCGTCGCTGCTCTCGGCATCAAGTTCTGGCAGGCTCCACAGCCCGCCCCAAATGCCGCTGGGGGGGCGCTGCTGCAACAGCACGGCGTTGTGCTCATCCTGCAACAGCAGCATCGTGACACGACGGGTCGGGATATTTTTTTTCGGGCGGGGTGTTGGCAGTTGGTTTTGGATTCCTTGCGCCTGGCCCTGGCAGCCATCACGCACCGGGCAGGAGCCGCAGAGTGGTTTGCTGCGGCGGCAGAGTGTGGCGCCAAGATCCATGATCGCCTGAGTGTAATCACTGTTGCGCTGCTGAGGGGTGTGCCGTTCCGCCAATTGCCACATCTGTTTTTCGATGATGGGCGTGCCGGGCCACCCTGCGATGGCGTGATAGCGGGCCAGCACTCGCTTCACATTGCCATCGAGGATCGCATGGCGTTGCTGTTTTGAGAGCGACAAAATAGCCCCTGCTGTCGAGCGACCGATGCCGGGCAGCGCCACGACCTCATCAAGTGTGAGTGGAAACTCGCCAGCAAACTCATCGCGAATCTGTTGTGCCGCCTGATGCAGATTGCGGGCGCGGGCATAGTAACCGAGGCCAGTCCAGAGATGCAGTACCTCATCCTGCGGTGCGTTCGCCAGTGCGACCACGTCGGGAAAATGCTGCATAAAGCGCTCAAAATAGGGGATGACCGTCGTCACCTGCGTCTGTTGCAGCATGATCTCCGAGATCCAGACTCGATAGGGCGACTGCATCTGCTGCCAGGGCAAGTCCTTGCGGCCATGAACATCGAACCAGTGGAGCAGTTGTGTGCTGAAGGAATTTATCGACATAACAACCTATTTAAGGCCGAAGAGGGCGCTATTGTACTGGTTATAAGTCAGGCGGGGTGGGAGCGTGTAGAATAGGCCGCCCTGAGCAGTTTTTTTAGCTCCGCCCGCTGGCATTGGTGTGAAGGGCCAAAACTGACACCCACAACTGCATATAGGCACTATGAAAGCTCCGAAAGTTACGAAAACTACCCGTAAAAAAAAGGCGCCCCTCCACCCCGGCCTTACCCGCTCGGAAGACATGAAGGTCGTCTCTCATGTGCAGCGTGAAACGGCGGAGTGGATTATCAATACCCTCATGATCGATGGTTACGACGTGCCGTTCAAATATCGGCGCAAAAAACACTATCAGGAGCTTAAGGGGGCGAGAGTCAATCTCACCTATTATCCTGATGTCGAAACGGTAGCCGGCATCGCGATGGAGGTGATGGCGGTGGTGCAGATTAAGATTGCGTGAGGCGTAATAGGGTCTTTGCCGCCTGATTTCGCTTTTTCCCATCCAGTCTACTGCGTGTTGGAGCGCCCTGTTTCAGCACTGGTTTCATAAACAGCCTATTTTCTTTTTGCGTCCTTCTTAATGCCGCAGTGATTTTTAACGATTAAATAGTTGCTTCAGCTTGTTCTGAGCATCCTCGGCAGCCTTCTCTTTTAGCTGCTGTTTTTCGGCGTCCAACTTTTGTTGCAGGGCGGCTTTTTCCGCTTGCAGTTTGGTGTTGGCATCGGCTTTGAGCTTGGTCTTTTCCTGTTGCAGTTTTTCCGCGATCTCCGCCTTCTCCTGATCGAGCTTTGCTTTTAGCTCTGCTTTGGTTTGTGAAAGTTTGTCGCGCAGCATGTCATCGTATTGCAGATCAAATTTTGGCGCGGTGAGTGGGCCGGTAATACGCACCGGGACGGTGAGCCCCTTAAGTGAGTCAAGCTCTGCGCCGCCCTCACCTTTGGTTGTGCTGACGATCTTGGCGGTGACCATGTAGTCGAGCGTTGTCTGTACTAGATCAACGCTGCCAGCACCGTTGATGCGGGCGAAGGGGGCCTTGGCGCTGAGGTCATTGCCACTGACGACGCCATTTTTGATCTGGAAGGTGCCGTTCACTTCACTGAAATCGGTGGGCTGGGTAGCGGCCTTGGTGAGTGGTTCGCCTTTTAATTTTGCCTTTGCTTCACGCGCCTTACCCGCGATGTTGAGCCCCTTCATGGCGATGTTGGCGAAGCTGAGATTGAGCGTGCCGTTGAGTGTTTGGGTGATCTGTTCGGCGGTGTGACCCTGGGCGGTGAGGGCGAGATTGAGCGTGCCTTTGCCACTGACGATGTCGTCATTCATGAAGTCTTTGAGCAGAGGTCCGGCCTGGATGCCTTGCAGTGACTCCTTGAAGGTGAATTGTGGTGTTTCACCGCGGGCGTCAAGGGTGGTGTCGCCCTCATAGCTACCCTGATAGAGCTGGGCGCTGATGGGCGCGAGTTTGATGATGCCGCCCTTGGCCTTGATGGTGGTATGAATCTCATTGAGATGCAGCTTGGAGATGGTCAGTTTGCCGATGCTGGCCTTGCCGTCGATGTCGAGGTTGCGCAGTAGCTCCATCGGCAGTTGTGCAGCGGCAGCCGCGCCACTGCTGGCGGTCGGTGCTGCCGCCGTTTTATCGCTCGGAGGCGCCAGATAGCGGTCGGCGTTGATGGCATCGAGGCTAAGCTGATAACGCACGGCGGGCAGTGGTTTGTCTGCATCGAGTTCCGCGTCGATCGTCCCTTGCAGTGTGGTTTCGTCGAGTGTCAGTTTGAGCGGTTTGATGTGGATGGAGGTGGCGGTGGTATCGACCAGCTTCAGCTCCAGCGCGGCCTTGTTTAGCACTTTTGAATCGGCGGTGACAGGGGCGGTGATGGCCATGTTTTTGAAGAGTGTGCGTGGGCTGAATTCAGCGATGCGCAGATCGCCGTTGATCATGGGTGTGACCATAATGTTGCTGGCATTGAGCGCCCCTTGAATATTGAGGCCATAAGCGCTGAGTTTTAGGTTGCTGATCGTGGCTTGCTGCTGTTGCAGGTTGGCATGGATGTCGGCAGCGAGTTTGAACGCTGCCTTGCCGCCGGGCAGGCTGGGATTGCTGATATTGCCGTCCAGTGTGAATGGGGCAAGGCTGTAACGCTGGCCGGGTAGGTCGAGATCAATGTTGCTGTTGAGGCTGAGCTGGCCGCTGCTGTTGAACCCATGGCTCTCAACCCCAGGGCTGTTGAAGTCGAGGGTGAGATGAAGATTTTCGAGGCGGTGCTGTTCAAACTTTTGCATGTCGGCAATCACCCGTACCTTGATGCCAAGTGTGCCGCTGACGTTGGGTTTGCGGCTACTAAACTTGCTGTTGAATTCGATATCGAGCGGGGCGTTGAGTGCCACCGGTCCGGTGATGAGGTTGAGCTGTTCAACGGCGTAGCGTGCGCCACTGGCGCGGTCATCATAGACCAGCTGCGCATCGGTGATGGCCAGGCCACCGATGGCGAGTGAAGCGAGGGCGGGGGTGGTGCTTGTCTCTGCTGCTTCTGCGGGTGTTTCAGCGCCGCCCTTGGCGAGATCACTCCAGTTGTTGCTACCATCTTCGGCAACGGTCAGGTTCAGACGTAGCCCTTGCAGGGTGACGGTTTTCATCTCCACTTCGCTCTTGAGCAGCGGCATGAGTTTGAGTTTGACTTCCGCCCCTTCGATGCGGGCGAAGGGTTGATCACCAAAACCGGCGGCGTTG
>JAYUTP010000123.1:0-4386 GCA_043755075.1 Tenderia sp. (SeqCode) | reverse complement strand
CAGCAAACCGTTTTTGCGCCGTTGAACGACTACACCGCCACGGTTATTGGCGTGGTGCGTGATGGACTTGATTTTCGCAGTATCCTTTATGGTGACCTTCTTTATGTTGGCAGCAGTGCCCTTGCGCTGCCCGCTTATACCAATAGTAGTAATGCTCACTATGAGGCGATGGAAGATCGCGGCGTTGATCTCAATAGCGGATTGGTTAGATCAACTCAGTCAGCGGTTACTGGTCTGCCAGCGGAGGCCACTTCAGGTGTAATTACCACACGCGCCGCCGCCAAGGCATTTTTTATTGATGGTACTAATCGCGCCATGTTTCGATTTACCCTTCTTAATCACCTCTGCAATGATCTGGAGCAGATCAAGGATGTGACCCGCTCGCCTGATCGAGTGCATCAGGATGTGTCGCGTAGTCCTGGCGGTGATAGTCGGATTTTTCTTAATGCCTGCGTCGGTTGTCATGCTGGCATGGATCCGATGACTCAGGCCTATGCTTACTATAACTATCAGTACGATCATGAGGTTGATCCAGAGGCTGTCAATGGCCGACTGGCCTATAACAGTCCGGGCAGCATCGATCCTAAAACAGGCACTCGTGTGGTGGCTAAGTATTTAATCAACGCTGGAAATTTCAAACATGGTTATGTGACACAGAATGATCGGTGGGACAACTACTGGCGTCATGGCCCCAATGCGCTGCTGGGCTGGGATGGCAGTCAGCCTGGTTTTGGCAGTGGCGCAAAATCGCTGGGGTTGGAGTTGGCCAACAGTGATGCCTTTGCGCGCTGTCAGGTGAAAAAGGTGTTTGCGGCCGTCTGTTTCCGTGCGCCCGGTAATAGTGCCGATCGCAATAAGGTCGATAGCGTCACTGCATCATTCAAAACTAGCGGTTATAACCTCAAGCAGGTGTTTGCAGACACTGCTGTTTACTGTATGGGCGAGTGATGATAAGGCTGATTAAACGGGCTATGGGCGCATCACTGTTGTTTTTAGTGATGATGGGGTTGAGTGGCTGTGACAAGGTGGCAACCGAGACTGTCCCTGGCGCTACACCGCAAGTTCAATCCAGCGGGGTCAGCAGCTACGCAGGCTCGGCCCCGGCGACTGAGGCTGTACGCGCCTTTCAGGTCAACCTCTGGGGCAATCTGGTGGAGAAGTGCGGTAGCTGTCATAAGGCAGGTGGTCAGTCGCCCAGCTTTGCCCGTATGGATGATATCAATCTGGCCTACAGTCAGGCGATTGCAGTGGTTGACCTGAATTCTCCTGCGGACTCACGACTGGTGACCAAGGTGGCCAGTGGCCATAACTGTTGGGAGGTGAATGCCAAGGCGTGTGGCGAGATCATGACGGCCTACATCACCCAGTGGGTTGGGCAGAGTGGTGATAGTGCGGGTCGGATGATCCAGCTGATGCCGCCGCCTGTGGTCGCTGCCGGTGACAGCAAGAGCTTCCCTGATAGCTCGGCGCTTTTCGCCAGCACAGTTCATCCACTGTTGGTTAACTTCTGCGCCAATTGCCACATAGGTTCTGCGCCTGTTCCGCAGGCCCCTTATTTTGCTGCGGCCGATGTGGCCACTGCTTATGCTGCCGTTAAAACCAGCCACAAACTCGATCTCGATACACCTGCCAATTCACGGCTGGTGATGCGGCTGCGCAATGAGTTTCATAACTGCTGGAGCAGCGATTGTCAGGTTGATGCCCAAAAAATGGAGAATGCCATCAAGGTGTTTGCCGCTGGCGTGCCACTGACTCAGATCAATCCGCAACTGGTGGTGAGTAAGGCGCTGACGCTGGGGCAGGGCATCATCGCCAGCGGTGGCAGTCGTTATGACGACAATGTGATCGCCCTGTATGAATTCAAGACCGGCTTCGGCAACACCCTCTATGACACCAGCGGTATTGAGCCCGCGTTGCATCTGCAACTCTCTGGTCTTGAAAATGTTGATTACAACTGGGTGGGTGGCTGGGGCGTTGAATTCATCAACAGCAAGGCGCAGGGCAGTACCAGCACCAGCCGCAAGCTTTACGACTTTATCCGTGCCACCGGTGAATACTCGATTGAGGCGTGGGCAGTGCCTGCCAATGTCTCGCAGGAGGATAGCCGGATTATCAGCTACTCTGCCGGCACCAATGAGCGCAACTTCACGCTGGGGCAGACACGCTATAACTACGATTTTATGCATCGTAGCAGTACTACCAATCGTAATGGCGCCCCGGCGCTCTCCACCCCGGATGCCGATGAGGTGCTGAAGGCCACTGAACAGCATGTGGTGGTCACCTTCGATCCACTCAACGGTCGCCGTATCTACGTCAATGGTCTGCTCACCCATGCCATCGATAAACAGGCGGCGGGTAATCTTAATGATTGGGATGAGACCTTTGCCTTGGTACTGGGGAATGAGGTCACCAATAACCGCCAGTGGCAAGGTAAGCTGCGCCTAGTAGCTGTTCACAATCGTGCCCTTACCCAAGAGCAGGTGCTGCGTAACTATCAAGTGGGCGTCGGCGAAAAATTCTTCCTGCTCTTCAATGTGAGTGATGTGATTAAAGTGCCGCAGAGCTACGTCATGCTGGAGGTGAGCCAGTTTGATAGTTATAGCTATCTCTTTAACACGCCGACCTTTGTCAGCCTTAATGGCGATGGCGCGATCGCGGATATTGCACTACGCGGCATGCGCATAGGGATCAACGGTAAAGAGGCGAGTGTTGGCCAGGGTTATCGCAATCTCAACACCACAGTGACTAACAGCCAGCTGCTGCCCAGTGAGCAGTTCAATGCCCGTGCACAGCGGCTCTCCACGTTGGGTACAGTTGTCGCACTGGAGAAGGGGCCGATCATCGATCAGTTTTTTCTCAGCTTTGAGCAGCTCGGCAGCGCCACCCATGTGGTGATTGAGCCACAGCCTCTGCAACCGGCGGCCCCGGCCGATGCCGAGCCGCAGCCCGATATCGGTCTGCGTACCTTTGCCGAGATCAACGCCACCATGGCGGTCGTGACCGGTGTCAGCTCGACTCAGGTTGACGTGAAGCAGACCTACGAGACCATCATGCAGCAGTTGCCAACAGTGGAAAATATGGGTGGTTTCCTGGCGGCCCATCAAGTGGCGGTATCGCAGCTGGCGATCGAATATTGCAATGCGCTGGTGAGTGACACCGCTAAGCGCAGCAATTACTTCCCCGGTTTTGATTTCAGCGCCACGGCAGCGACAGCCTTCAATACCATGATCAAGCGTGATCAGGTGCTTGATCCGCTGCTGATCCGAATCATGGGAACCCATCTAGCGACTCAACCCGATGTCGCCAGTGTTAAAACAGAACTCAATTCGCTGATCGACAAACTGACTGTCTGTGGTGGTAGTTGTGCTGCCGGTCGCACCTCGACGGTGGTTAAGGCCAGCTGTGCCGCCATGCTCGGCAGTGCTGTGATGATGTTGCAATAGTCGGGCTGCACAGGAGACTAATGATGGCCAAAAGACGAACTCCACTTTCACCCGATGCGCCACTGCTGCATCCCGACCACAAACGTCCAGTAACGCGCCGCGACTTTCTCAGGTGTGGGCTCACCTCTGGCTTGGGGCTGGTGATGGGGCCGACGATATTTGGTCTGTTTGCCAATCCGCGTGAGGCGCGGGCGGCGCTCTCCGCCGATCTGCAGACACTTAAAAACAGCTGCGGTATCGCCACCCAGGGGGCGGGCAAGATCCCCTTTATCTGTTTCGATCTGGCGGGCGGCGCCAACATCGCCGGCTCCAATGTATTGGTGGGCAAACAGGGCGGGCAGCTCGACTTCCTCACCACGGCCGGGTACAGCAAGCTCGGGTTGCCGGGGGATATGATTCCACCGCTTCGAAATGTGGTCACCGGCCGCAGCGATTTTATCAACAGCTCATTGGGGCTGGCCTTCCATTCGGATAGCGCCTTTCTGCGCGGTATCCTTGACAAGGTCTCCGCCTCAACCGCAGCGGGCATCAATGGCGCGGTGATCCCGGCCCGTTCCGAGAACGACACGGGCAACAATCCGCACAATCCGATCTATGGCATCAACCGGGCGGGGGCCGATGGCGCGTTGCTAACGCTGATTGGTTCACGTAACTCCGACTCCGGCGGCAACTCCATGGCTCCGGCCAGCATGATCAATGCGGCAGTGCGTCCTACCAAGATTGATCGCCCCAGCGATGTCACCGGCTTGGTCGATACCGGCAAGCTAGTGGGGCTGTTGAGCCAGGAGGATGCGGTGGCGGTGCTCGAATCGATTCAGCGCATCAGCGCCCAGAAACTCGCCCAGGTAAACACCCAAGTGACGGCCGATGCCGTGATCAAGGATCTGGTCAAGTGTGGTTACGTTAAGGCGGCCGATCTGGTGGACCGATTCGGTAACCCGGC
>JAYUTP010000122.1:0-7763 GCA_043755075.1 Tenderia sp. (SeqCode) | reverse complement strand
TGGCGGGGCCGCTGCTGACAACGCTGTTTCAGTATGATGCGTTTACGACTCATGATGCGGAGATGGCAACACACAGTCTGATGGCGTATGCCTTTGGATTGCTGGGGTTTATTCTGGTAAAGGTGTTGGCTCCGGGTTTTTTTGCTCGCCAGGATGTGAAGACACCTGTTCGCATTGGCCTGATTGCGATGGCGGCTAATCTGTTACTGAATCTGTTGCTGGTCTGGCCGTTGGCCCATGTTGGGTTGGCGTTGGCCACTTCAATGGCGGCGTTTATTAATGCGGCACTGCTTTATCGTGTTTTGCGGCGTGAGGGTGTTTACGTTCCGCAGCCGGGGTGGTCGCGGTTGCTGCTTCAGGTGGGGTTGGCCAATGGGGTGATGGCTCTGCTGCTCTGGTGGGGTGTCAGCGATTTGGCCACCTGGTTTGCATGGAGTGGTGGGATGCGCGCCAAGCAGCTATTGGTATGGGTGGGGGTGGGGGCGGCTGTTTATCTGTTGGTATTGTTGTTGTTGGGGGTTAGGTTTCGTACGCTTTGGCAGAGCCGGGTGGATGAGTAGCCGATTGTTCCCGTTGCTGTGCCAAGGTGTCATATAATGGCCCTCTTTTGTCGCTGGATATTGGCGAGTTGATGAGTTGAGATGGAACTGATTCGTGGTTTTCATAACCTGCAGCCCCGTCATCGTGGCTGTGTGGTGACTATCGGTAACTTTGATGGGGTCCATCTTGGTCATCAGGCCGTTTTGGGGCAGCTAGCAGAGGCGGCGCGGCGGCTGGCATTGCCAACGGTGGTAGTGACTTTTGAGCCGCAGCCGCAGGAGTATTTTGGCGCGGCAGCGCTGGCTCCACGCCTGACCCGTTTGCGAGAGAAGTTGCAGGCGTTGCGACGTTACGCGGTGGATCGGGTGGTCTGTTTGCCATTTAATGCAGGATTGGCGCAGCTTTCGGCGCAGCAGTTTATCCAGCGACTGCTGGTGGATGGATTGGCAGTGCGTTATCTGGTGGTGGGCGATGATTTCCGTTTTGGCCACCGTCGCGAAGGTGATTTTGCCATGCTCAAGGCGGCAGGAGTGCGCCACGGTTTTGAGGTGGTGGACATGCAGAGCTTCTGCGTTGATGGCGAGCGTGTCAGCAGTACCCGGGTGCGTGAGGCGCTGGGGCGTGGTGAGATGGCGACGGCGGCAACGTTATTGGGGCGTGATTACCGCATGAGTGGTCGGGTGGCACGGGGTCAGCAGTTGGGACGTCAGCTGGGTTATCCAACCGCTAATATCCATCTGCATCGTCAGGCTGTACCGGTGAGTGGTGTGTTTGCGGTGGAGATGTTGGGTATTGAGGGGGCGCCGCTGGCGGGGGTTGCTAACGTTGGTGTGCGCCCCACGGTGGATGGCTCCCGCACCTTGCTGGAGGTGCATCTGTTTGATTTTGATCAGCAGATATATGGGCGTTATGTTGAGGTGGTCTTTCTGCACAAGCTGCGCGATGAGCTTCGTTTTGCCTCGCTGGATGCCCTGAAGCAGCAGATAGGATTGGATGCAGTGGCTGCGCGTGACTATTTTACGCGGCGCTGAGAAATATTAACGTTTATCTAGAGTGACTCATGGCTGATTACAAACATACCTTGAACCTGCCCAACACCGATTTCCCCATGAAGGCGAGTCTGCCTCATCGTGAGCCGGAGATGGTGAAGCAGTGGCAGGCGCGTGATCTCTACGGCAAGCTGCGCGCCAAGGGCAAGGGACGCAACAAGTTCATTCTTCATGATGGCCCGCCCTACGCCAATGGCCAGATTCACATCGGCCACGCTGTTAATAAGGTGTTGAAGGATATCATTGTTAAATCCAAAACCATGAGCGGTTTTGATTCGCCGTATGTGCCAGGTTGGGACTGCCATGGTCTGCCCATTGAGTTGCAGGTGGAGAAAAAGGTCGGCAAGGCGGGTCACAAGGTCGATGCCAAGACTTTTCGCGATGCCTGCCGTGATTACGCTGGTAAACAGGTTGATTTGCAGCGCGAGGATTTTAAGCGCCTCGGAGTGATTGGCGACTGGGACAACCCCTATCTCACCATGGATTTCAGATTTGAGGCCGACATCGTTCGCAGTTTGGGTCGCATCATCGACAACGGCCATCTGCACAAGGGCTCAAAGCCGGTGCACTGGTGTACCGATTGTGGTTCTGCGCTGGCCGAGGCAGAGGTTGAGTACGAAGATAAGGTGTCGCCCGCCATTGATGTGCGATTCACCGTGCTTGATGATGCGGCGCTCATGCAGCGCTGCCATCACGTTGCGGATCACGAAGGCACTGGCCCCATCTCTGTCGTGATCTGGACGACTACGCCGTGGACGTTGCCTGCTAATCAGGCGGTTTGCCTGAACCCGGAACTCGATTACGCTGTGGTGCAGTGTGATGGCGAACATGGCGCTGAGCGTCTGGTGGTTGCCGAAGCGTTGCTTAAAGAGTCCATGGGGCGCTACGGTTTCGACAAACATCGCGTGGTTGCCTACTGTAAAGGCAGTGAGCTGGAAGGCTTGGCCTTGGCCCATCCTTTTTATGAGCGCGAAGTGCCGATTGTCCTAGGTGACCACGTTACCACCGATGCCGGTACGGGTGCGGTACATACCGCCCCGGGTCACGGCCAGGATGACTATGTAATTGGCCGCCGTTACAACCTTGATATTGATAACCCTGTGGGGAGTGATGGTCGCTTCTTGCCCAATACCGAGCTGTTTGCTGGCGAGCATGTCTTCAGCGCTAACGACCACGTGCTTGAGGTGTTAAAGGTCAAGGGCAAGCTGGTGCGTGCAACGGCACTGAAACACAGCTATCCACACTGCTGGCGCCACAAAACACCGATCATCTTCCGCGCTACGCCGCAGTGGTTTATCCGCATGGACGCGGTGTATCCTGGCGCCGTCGGGAACGAGCGCCAGGGCATCAGCCTAGAGCAGACGGGGCTGCGCGAGCAGGCGCTGGACGCTATCAAAAGCTCAAAGTGGCTGCCCGACTGGGGCCAGGCCCGCATTGAGGGAATGGTGGAAAAGCGCCCAGACTGGTGTGTTTCTCGCCAACGCACCTGGGGTGTGCCAATGGCGCTGTTTGTTCATAAAGAGAGCGGCAAACTGCACCCGGATACTAGCGCGCTGATCGAGCAGGTGGCGCAGCGTATCGAGCAGGGTGGCATTGATGCTTGGTTTGACCTCAATCCTGCCGAGTTGTTGGGGGATGAGGCGGCACACTACGACAAGGTCAGCGATACCCTCGACGTCTGGTTTGACTCGGGGGTGACTCACGCCGCCGTGCTGGAGCGTCGCCCTGAGCTTGGGCTTCCCGCCGACCTCTATCTTGAAGGCTCGGATCAGCATCGCGGCTGGTTCCAGTCGTCACTGTTGGCCGCCGTGGCCATGCGTGGCGTGGCCCCTTATAAGTCGGTGTTGACCCATGGCTTTACCGTTGATGCCAAGGGCGAAAAGATGTCCAAGTCCAAAGGCAATATCGTGGCACCGCAGCAGGTGGCCAACGCGTTGGGTGCTGATATTCTGCGGCTGTGGGTGGCGGCCACTGATTACCGCGCTGAGATGAGTGTCTCTGATGAGATTCTAAAACGTACTGCTGATGCTTATCGCCGTATGCGTAATACGGCCCGCTTCCTGCTCGCCAACATTAATGGTTTTGACCCAACAGCTCACATGCTCAAACCTGATGAGATGCTGGCGCTGGATCGTTGGGTCATCGCCCGTGCCAGTGAGTTGCAGCGTGATGTGCAGGCCGCTTATGAAAGTTATGAGTTCCATCTTATCTACCAGAAGGTGCATAACTTTTGCGCCGTTGACTTGGGCGGTTTTTATCTCGATATCGTTAAGGATCGCCAATACACCACCAAGAGCGACAGCGTCGCCCGCCGCTCTTGTCAGAGTGCCATGTATCACATCATTGAAGCGATGACGCGCTGGCTGGCACCGATTCTCTCGTTCACTGCCGAAGAGATTTGGGGCAATATCCCCGGTACACGCGGTGAGTCAGTCTTTCTTGAGACTTGGTATGAGCTGCCAGCGGTGACCGATGAGGTATTTGGCGCGGTCTTTTGGGAACAGCTGTTGCAGGTACGTGAAGTGGTGAAAAAAGAGCTGGAGAAGCTGCGTATTGCCGGGGGTATCGGCGGTTCGCTTGATGCCGAGGTTGATCTCTACTGCGGCAGTGAACTCAAGTCGCAGCTGGAACAGCTCGGTGATGAGTTGCGCTTTGTATTGATAACCTCTGCCGCCCGTGTTCACAGCACAGCAGCTACTCCCGGTGTGGCGGTGCAGTATGTGTTGGAGTCGAACGAGACGCTGTGGGTAGCCGCTGCGCCATCGGTTCATACTAAATGTGCGCGTTGCTGGCACCATCGTGAAGACGTGGGTGGTCATAACGAACATCCCGAGCTGTGCGGTCGGTGTGTGGAGAATGTAGTGGGTGATGGTGAGCAGCGTCGTTATGCTTAAACAGGAGAACTCTATGTTGCGTTGGCTGTGGCTGGCAGCGGTAGTGATTGTGCTTGACCAGCTCACCAAGTATTGGGCCGATGCCCAGTTGCAGCTCCACTGGCCGCGTGAGGTGATGACAGGGTTTAACTTGACGTTGTCATACAATGCCGGTGCCGCCTTCAGCTTTCTTGCCGATGCTGGTGGCTGGCAGCGCTGGTTTTTTATCACCCTGGCGCTGGGGGTGGCAGCTTTCATCATCAGCTGGCTGCGCCGTCTTACTCACGAAGAGCGCTGGATGGCTATTGCGCTGACGCTGGTTCTGGGTGGTGCGATTGGCAATGTGATCGATCGCGTACTTTTGGGCCATGTGATCGATTTCATCGACATTTATTATGGCGGCTGGCATTGGCCTACTTTCAATATTGCCGACTCAGCCATCTCTATTGGTGCCGTGATGATGGTGATTGATGGTTTGCGTGGGCAGAAAAAGTCCACCGTCTGATTTTTAAAACTGGAACTTATCTATGACTGTTCTGCTCGCCAATCCCCGTGGTTTTTGTGCCGGTGTCGATCGCGCCATCGGCATCGTCGAACGTGCGCTGGAGCTGTTCGGTGCCCCCATCTATGTGCGTCACGAAGTGGTGCACAACAAGTTTGTGGTCGATGGCCTGCGCGCGCGTGGCGCGGTATTTGTCGATGAACTTAGCGACGTACCCGACGATGCCACGGTGATCTTCAGCGCCCACGGCGTCTCCAAAGCGGTATGGGAGGAGGCGCAGCGGCGCAAACTCAAAATATTTGACGCCACCTGTCCGCTGGTCACCAAGGTTCACCTCGAAGTGACGCGCTTTGCCAAAGATGGTCGTGAGCTGGTGCTAATCGGCCATGCCGGCCACCCGGAGGTGGAGGGGACCATGGGGCAATATCGCAACGACAAAGAGGCCGGCGGTGTCTATCTGGTGGAGACCTCCGCTGATGTGGCGCAGTTGCAGGTGCAAGATCCGCAGCGACTCGCCTTTGTCACCCAGACCACCCTCTCAGTTGATGAGACCCGTGACATCATTGATGCGCTCAAAGCGCGTTTTCCCACCATTGAAGGGCCACGCAAAGATGACATCTGCTACGCCACCCAGAATCGCCAGGATGCAGTGAAAGAGCTTGCCGGGCGCTGTGATTTGATCCTAGTTGTCGGTTCGCCCAACAGCTCCAACTCCAACCGTCTGCGTGAACTTGCCGAGAAGCTGGGGGCCAAGGCCTACCTGATCGACAATGCTGGTGAGATCCAGCGTGCTTGGCTCGAAGGGATGAGCATCGTCGGCGTTACCGCGGGTGCCTCTGCCCCCGAAGTGCTGGTCAGTGAGGTAGTGGAACAGCTACAGGCATGGGGTATTGGTAGTGTAGAACAGGCCGAGGGGCGTGAAGAGAGTGTGGTATTTGCACTGCCTAAAGGGTTGCAGTAGTTTCATCATTAACTCCGTGTCTAAAAACTGGGCGGAAGCGTTACTTCTGCTCTAGAACCTGCCCCTCGCAGCGCCTTGGGTACGAGCGCTTTGGTCATTTTCGTCACTGAAAATACGTCCAGGAGTGGGATCGGTTGTGTCTGTGACATAACTCTCTTATCAACTGGCCGTATTTCTTTGGTGGTGACGGTCACCCGTAAGTATCACAAAAATGTCTTACGGAGCCGCGCCCTTGTCTAGCGATGGGCTGCGTGTTATCAAGGCATCGATCGACCAAGGAGTTAGAAGCAACTAAAGTTAGGGCGGCTAATTCATAAATAAAAAAAGGGGGGGACGAAGCGCTGCTTTGTTTTACGGGGTCGTTATTTTTAAGGATAAAGGGTTCGGTTGTCGGTAAATTTTACACGGCTTTTTTTGGCTGGACTAGGATTTAATGGTGCTTGTTAACGTTGCTCATAATATGATGAATTAATGCGGGTTTTATTGGACTTGTGTGCAATGGCGCGGCAGGCATGATTATTGCTTCCATGATTTAGGCTGATTGCTGACGTAGACTATATGGTTTTTAGCTGGTTGAAATAGAAGAACTTAGAAACAGAACGGGGAGTGTGTCTCGATGGAAAAAAGGTGGACAATTCGCACGCCGGCTCAACTTAGTGTGGATCTGCATTACAAAGATCTTGAAGTTGTAAATTGCCGGACTCGAGATATCAGTTTGAGTGGGGCTTATGTGGAAGTTGAGCAATTACAGCCGGGCGTGGATACGCCCATCGAGCTGGTGTTCAAATTTGGTGAAGTGGGGTATTACACAAAGTATCGGGTGCCAGCCAAGGTTATGCGGGCTGATGGCGCAGGGGTTGGCATCATGTTTAAGGATATTGATGTCTCTACGTTCCGCTCCTTGCGCGAAGTTTTGAAACACAAGGATATTGAGCTTAAAGCTTAGGGCAGTAAGCGCTGCCCAATTAGTTGGCCCATCTGCACCGCTTGTTCTGGGTGCAGGTTGTTGCTCCACTCCATTTGCTTGTTGGCGAATAACAAAATCACCGTTGACCCCATATTAAATCGCCCCATTTCAGCCCCTTTTTCTAGGGTGACGCTGGGCAGGCTCTGATCGTTGGCGTAATCCCAGTGCTGAAATGAACGGAATGTCTTTTCACCGAAATTCTCCGTCCAGACGGTCTCAATCCCGGCCACAAAAATAGCACCTACCAGGATCACTGCCATGGGGCCGAATTCGGTCTCAAAGAGGGTGACCAGCCGTTCATTGCGGGCGAACAGTCCTGGGATGGCGCGGGTGGTGGCCGGGCTGACGCTGAAAAGCCGGCCGGGGACATAGAGCATCTCTTTTAGCTTGCCGGTGAGCGGCATGTGAATGCGGTGATAGTCACGCGGTGAGAGATAGATGGTGGTGAACTCACCCCCAACGAAAAAATCATGCAGGTGTTGATGTCCCCCCAGTAATGCCTGCAGGCTGTAATCATGTCCCTTGGCCTGGAAGACGCGGCCATTGCGGATTCCCCCAATCTGGCTGATGGTACCATCCACCGGGCAGGCGATGGTGTTGGCACCGCTTACGATCGGTCGAGCGCCGTCCTTCAGTAGCCGGGTAAAGAAGCTATTGAAGTGCGGGTAGGCCTCCAGGTTTTGCTCTTTGGCGAGGCTGATATCGATATTGAAGCGTTTGCTGATCACCCGGATCATGGCGTTTTTGAAGGGGCGCCACTCGATGCGGGTGATGTGAAACATCAGGCGCGAGAGCAGGTGGTGTGGCAGCGGGTACTGGATCAGGGCTTTGATGCGATCGGATAGTGATAAAGACATGGGTTCTCTTGGAT
>JAYUTP010000121.1:0-11344 GCA_043755075.1 Tenderia sp. (SeqCode) | reverse complement strand
CATTAGGTGTCGAGTTTGCAAGCGGCTGGGATATCCTGAATGTTGCCGGAGCTTTGGCGCTGCCAAGATGGCTAAACCGAAAGTTGAGAAGTACGCCATTGGCCGGGTTTTATGCGGATGCTGATCTGTTGGATAAATTTACCAATCGGTTTGATCGAGTACTGGCAACCATTTTTTACACTTTATTTACGTTCTCTGGTTCCGCATTCATTATTTTAGCGGTACTGGATACATTGGGTGTTTTTAGTTAAACGGTAACTGGGGTCATGCCATAATCGCCGCTATCATAGGCTAGGGTAATCGTTTTGTATCTGTTGCCACCGTGCGCCACATAATATTCCAAGGGTTTCGCCACTGTACGCCTACTGCTCTGCGGCCTGATGGCTCAAAGATCTGGGCTTACGCTGAGTGGGTGGTGGTTTAGCGTTGCCAGTGGAGCGCGTAGATGGCAACGTGACGATTGCGCTGGCGTCCATCGCGAGTCCAGTTCTGATCCACTGGGGTGGTTTCGCCCTTGCCGGTGATGGTCAGGAGGCTGGGATCAACCCCTTTTAGGGTAAGATAATTGCGTACCATCTCGCTACGGCGGTCGGAGAGCCGGTCATTGTAGCTATTGCTGCCAATGTAATCGGTATTACCTTCGACCAGGATGCGCTGGATGTTGCCGTGTTTCAGTAGGTAATCAGCGGCGGCATCAAGTGCTTTTTGGCCTTCGCTGCTGATGGTGGCCTTGCCGGGGTTGAAGAGTACTGGGTGGAGAGGAACATATTTAAAACTCTCTTCCAGTACGTTAGCCTGCGACTCTGGCACATAGAGCGAGAGCGGGGAAACGGCTTTAGGGCCCCACATATTGGGCGTTCTGTCCGCATGGGCAGGGCCAATCACCAGTAATCCAATAAGGATGGGGAGATAACGACAGTTGCTTCTTGTCAGGCCCATTGTTCAATACTCTTGGTTGAAACCGACCGCTCAATACCATGCTATCGGCCACAATCATTGCTTTTTTAAGCCTTTACCTGAGCGGCGGGCGGACGCTTGGGGTTGGTGAAAGAAGTCGGTATGATTCTCTCTTTTTTCGTAGGAGCAGTCTGTTATGTCACCTAATCACCATGACCATCATGACAAAATCCGGGCTATCGAGTGGACTGACGAGGGATTGAAGCTGCTGGATCAACGTCTGCTGCCCAGAATCGAGCAGTGGGTGCTACTTAGGGATGCGCTTGGAGTGGCTCAGGCAATCCGCGACATGATAGTGCGTGGCGCTCCGGCCATCGGTGTTACCGCCGCCTTTGGGGTGGTGTTGGCGGCCCGCGACCGCTATGCCCAGTCAGCCACTGACTGGAAGGCGGCCATCATTGAGGATATGCAGGCATTGGCCAGTTCCCGCCCGACCGCCGTCAACCTTTTCTGGGCGCTGGAGCGCATGCAGAAGTTCATTGATACACTGAATGGCGATCCAGTCCCCGCGCTGCTGGCCGAGGCTAAGTTGATCCACACTGAGGACATCGCGGCCAATCGCCAAATGGGCGAGATGGGCGCCGCGATGATTAAGGGGTCGTGCGCCGTGCTTACTCACTGCAATACCGGCTCTCTGGCCACCGGGGGGTTTGGTACCGCCTTGGGCGTGATTCGTGCCGCTTATGGCGCTGGCCGTGTCAATCATGTCTTTGCCGATGAGACACGCCCATGGTTGCAGGGAGCGCGCCTCACCGCTTGGGAGCTGGTGGAGGACAATATCCCCGTCACCCTGATCGCTGAGGGAGCTGCCGCCACCTTAATGAAGCAGGGTAAGATCAAGTGGGTCATCGTCGGCTCTGACCGCATCGCTGCCAATGGTGATGTTGCCAACAAAATCGGCACCTACTCACTGGCAGTGCTCGCCCGCCACCACGGTGTCAAATTCATGGTGGTGGCACCCACTTCAACGGTTGACATGAATATTATCTGCGGCGACGACATCCCGATTGAGGAACGTCCTGAGTCCGAAGTGCTGACCTTGGCGGGTCAACGCATTGCTCCAGAAAAGGCCCGTGCCTGGAACCCATCTTTTGACGTTACACCTGCCGAGCTGGTTGACGCCATCGTCACCGAGAAGGGGCTTGTGTTGCAGCCGACACGGGAAAAAATGGTAGAGATGATGCGGGGTTAGCGCAGTATTGGGCCGCCACAAAAAGGTGCGGCAGGGAATGGGGGTGTGGTAAGATTCTTTCTTTTTTTACGCCTCGTGAGTTTGGGGATGCGGGGCGTAAATTCGGGTTGTTCACAGAAAAAGGCGCATGTTAATCAATGGCTGAATTTGCACATGAAGTCCTCCCGGTAACAATCGAGGCGGAGATGAAGCAGTCGTACATGGAGTACGCGATGAGCGTCATCGTCGGGCGTGCTCTGCCGGACGTGAGGGACGGGCTAAAACCGGTTCACCGTCGTGTGCTCTACGCCATGAATGTGCTGGGGAACGACTGGAACAAACCCTACAAAAAATCGGCCCGTGTGGTCGGTGATGTTATCGGTAAATACCACCCGCATGGTGACGTTGCGGTCTACGACACCATTGTCCGTATGGCGCAGCCCTTCTCGTTACGCTACATGTTGGTGGATGGCCAGGGTAACTTTGGCTCCGTCGATGGCGACTCCGCCGCCGCCATGCGTTATACCGAAGTGCGTATGTCCAAAATCGCCCATGAACTCCAGGCCGATCTTGAGAAAGAGACCGTCGATTTTGTCCCCAACTATGACGAAACCGAGAGTGAGCCGGCGGTCTTCCCGGCTCGCATCCCCAACTTGCTCATCAACGGTTCATCGGGCATCGCGGTGGGCCTGGCGACCAACATTCCGCCACATAATCTCACCGAAGTGGTCAACGCCTGTATCGCCTTGGTGGATAATTCAGAAATCGATATCACCAGCTTGATGGAGCATATCCCCGGCCCTGACTTTCCGACAGCCGCCATCGTTAATGGTGCCCGTGGCATCCACGAGGCCTATCACACCGGTCGTGGCCGCATCTATATGCGTGCCCGTAGCCATATCGAGATCGACGAGGCCAAAGACAAGCAGACCATCATCATCACCGAGCTGCCTTACCAGGTGAATAAGGCTAGGTTGCTGGAGAAGATTGCCGAGCTGGTGAAGGATAAAAAAATCGACGGGATCACAGAGCTGCGCGATGAGTCCGACCGGGATGGTATGCGGATGGTAATCGGGTTGCGCCGTGGTGAGATTGGCGAGGTAGTGCTCAACAATCTCTATCAACATACCCAGCTCGAAAATGTCTTTGGCATCAACATGGTCGCCGTGCAGGATGGCCAGCCCAAGCTGCTCAACCTTAAGCAGATACTGGAGGCGTTCATCCGTCACCGCCGCGAAGTGGTGACTCGCCGTACCATCTTTGACCTGCGCAAGGCCCGTGAACGGGGTCACATCCTCGAAGGGCTGGCGGTGGCCTTGGCCAATATCGACGAGGTGATCGCCACGATCAAGTCGGCGTCGAGCCCCGCCGAAGCCAAAGAGGCTCTGGTGAACCGGGTATGGCAGGGAGGCATAGTGGCCGAGATGCTGGTGCGTGCCGATGCCTCACTCTCACGTCCCGATGGCTTGGCTCCTGAGTTTGGCATGATTGAAGGCGGTTATCGCCTCTCGACCGTGCAGGCCCAAGCGATCCTCGATCTGCGTCTGCACCGCTTGACCGGCCTGGAACAGGAGAAGATCAAGGCCGAGTACAAGGAGATTCTTGACCGCATCGTCGACCTGCTCGACATTCTCTCCCGCCCCGAGCGGTTGCTACAGGTGATTCGCGATGAGCTGGTGCTGATCCGTGATGAATATGGCGACAAACGCCGTACGGAAATCGTCGCCACCCGCATCAACCTGACTCTGGAAGATATGATCTCCGAAGAGGATGTGGTGGTGACGCTCTCCCACGCCGGTTACGTCAAGATGCAGCCAATCACTATGTATAGTGCTCAGAAGCGCGGCGGTCGTGGCAAGGCGGCGACCACCGTTAAGGAAGAGGACTTCATCGATAAGCTTTTTGTCGCGAATACCCACGACACCATTCTCTGCTTTTCCAGTCGTGGCAAAGTCTACTGGATGAAAGTCTATGAACTGCCGCAGGCGGGTCGTACCGCCCGTGGTAAGCCGATCATCAATCTGCTGCCGCTGGAAGAGGGGGAGCGCATCAACGCCATCCTGCCAATTCGTGTATTTGAAGAGAATAAATTTATCTTCATGGTCACCGCTGACGGTACCGTGAAAAAGACCCCGTTGGTCGACTTCTCACGTCCGCGCAGCAACGGCATCATCGCTCTCGAGCTTTTTGGTGACGACTGTCTGGTGGGGGTTGATATTACCGACGGTACCAATGATGTGATGTTGTTTACCGATGCTGGCAAGGTGGTGCGTTTCAATGAAGAGCATGTCCGACCCATGGGTCGGACTGCACGCGGGGTACGCGGTATCAGACTCGGTGAAGGACAGCACGTCATCTCCCTGATCAATGTCAGTGAAGGGGATGTGCTGACGGCAACCGAGAAGGGTTACGGCAAACGCACCTCAATCAGTGATTACCCGGTTCATGGCCGTGGTGGTCAGGGCGTAATTTCAATTCAGACCAATGAGCGTAATGGTCGTGTGATTGGCGCAACGCTGGCCAATAGCGAAGATGAGATCATGCTCATCAGCGACAACGGTACACTGGTGCGCACCCGCGTCGAAGAGATTTCGGTGATGAGCCGCAATACACAGGGCGTGCGTCTGATCCGCCTCAGTGAAGGCGAGAGCCTGATTGGTCTGCAGCGCATCGTTGATCCCGATGAAGGGGATGAAGGGGATGTTGCTGAGCTACATGATGAATTGGGTGAATCGAACATGCAGAATGACGTGGAAGAGTAGTCAGCATGACAAGAGCATTTAACTTCAGTGCCGATCCAGTGGTGTTACAGCAGGGGCAGCACGAGCTGTTCGACTGGTGTGGCAGCGGTATGTTGGTGATGGAGATGAGTCGTCGCTCATGAGCACTACTCAACAGGCGCTGACCCAAGATCTAATTAAAATCCGCAACCGCATCGATCAGCTGGATGAAGAGATTCAGCGGTTAATCAACGAACGCGCCAAATGTGCCCAATCGGTGGCTGAGGTGAAGCAGCGCGCTGGTGATAGCAATGCCAACTCTGCTAGTTTCTACCGGCCCGAGCGTGAGGCGCAGGTGCTGCGCAAGGTGATGGAGCGCAACCAAGGCCCTTTGCCTGCCGAGGAGATGGCGCGCCTGTTTCGTGAAATCATGTCCGCCTGTTTGGCGTTGGAGCAGCCGATGCGCATCGCCTTTTTCGGGCCAGCGGGCAGTTATACCCATGACGCGGCCTTGAAACAGTTTGGCCATTCGGTTATGACAGTTCCTCATGGCACCATTGATGAGGTGTTCCGTGATGTTGAAGCAGGCCTAGCACATTACGGCGTGGTACCGATTGAAAATTCCACCGAAGGGGTGGTGAATTACACGCTCGATATGTTCATGAATTCACCGCTGCAAATCTGCGGCGAGGTGGAGTTGCGGATTCACCATTGTCTTTTAAGTCAGGAAAAAACCTTGGCCAGCGTGAAATGTGTCTATGCTCATCAGCAGTCACTGGCGCAGTGCCGCGAATGGCTGGATGAACACTACAAGGATGTTCCTCGCATCGCCGTCAGCAACAACGCGCGTGCGGCACAGATGGCCGCGAAGGAGCAGGGGGCGGCCGCCATCGCTTCGATAACTGCGGCTGAACTTTACGGGCTTGATGCACTGGCATGCAACATTGAAGATGAGCCTGATAATACCACGCGTTTTTTGGTGATTGGTCATGCCTCATTCCCTGCGAGCGGTAAAGATAAAACCTCAATACTGTTCTCCATTGCCAATCGTCCAGGAGGATTGGTGAAGCTGATCAAGCCGCTCTCCGATGCCGGAATATCCATGACTCGAATTGAGTCGCGCCCTTCACGCCGTGGCGTGTGGGAGTACGTCTTTTTTGTGGATATTGAGGGGCATCAAAATACACCCGTCGTGGCTGCCGCGTTGCAGGCGCTGGATGGTGAAGCGGCAATGTTGAAGATACTGGGCTCCTACCCGGAGGCGGTTCTCTAGATTTTTATGAATCTGATAATAAGGCAAGAGTGAAAAGATGATTATTATTTTGCGAGCAGATGTATCTGACGACAACGTGCATGTGATAGAGAAAAAAATTGCCGCTATGGGCATGAGCTCTCATGTCTCACGCGGCATTCAGCGTACCGTTATCGGTATCATCGGTGATGAGACCAAAGTGGATAAAGAGGCATTTGAGGCATTCTCTTTTGTTGAGAATGTCATTCGTGTGATGAAACCATATCGAATCGTTGCCCGTGAATCGCACCACGAAGATACCGTTATCGACGTGGCGGGCATTCCTATCGGTGGCAAAACTGTTCAGATTATTGGCGGCCCTTGTTCGGTTGAGACTCCCGAACAGATGGCCAAATCTGCCGAGGGTGTTGCAGCGGCCGGTTGTCGCTTGATGCGTGGTGGTGCTTTCAAGCCACGTACCAGTCCTTATGCCTTCCAGGGTGTGGGGGTGGGGGGATTGGAGATGTTCCAGACTGCCGCCAAGAAACACAATCTGCCTATTGTTACTGAGTTGATGGACGTGCGCATGCTCGACAGCTTCCTTGAGCACAAGGTTGATGTGATTCAGATCGGCACCCGTAACATGCAAAACTTCGATCTACTCAAAGAGGTGGGTAGGATTCAGGTTCCTGTTATCCTCAAGCGCGGCATGTCAGCGACGATCTCCGAGTGGCTGATGTCGGCGGAATATATCGCGGCCAATGGTAACCACAATATTATCTTCTGCGAGCGTGGTGTGCGTAGCTTCGAAACTGCTTACCGCAACATGCTCGACGTCACCGCTATCCCAGTGCTCAAACGTGAGACTCATCTGCCAGTGATCATCGATCCGAGCCACGCGGGTGGTAAGGCGTGGATGGTGCCAGCTTTGTCACGCGCCGCGATTGCAGCGGGGGCAGACGGTCTGCTGATCGAGATGCACCCTTGCCCTTCTGAAGCGTGGTGTGATGCTGATCAGGCCCTGGATGCGCAACAGCTCAAGGACTTGATGGTGGAGCTGAAAGGCATCGCCCAGATTATTGGCCGCGACTTCTAAAACAGAGGCTTGCTGGTAATGATCAAGCAGATGACTGTCATCGGTGTTGGTCTGATCGGAGGCTCTTTAGCGCGAGCGCTGAAACAGCAGGGTTACTGCCGTGAAATAGTGGGGTGTGGTCGTGACAGCGTCCACTTGCAGCGAGCCATAGCCTTAGGCGTGATAGACCGCTTTAGCACTGATGTGGGTGATGCGGTCGCTGGCGCAGATATGATCGTGGTAGCGGTACCACTGGGGGCGATGGAGTCCTGCTTTCGCGCCATGATCGGTCATCTGGCCACTGATGCCGTCATCACCGATGTTGGCAGCGCCAAGTGCTGCGTCGTCGATGCTGCCCGTGCCGCTTTCGGTGTATTGCCCCCTGGTTTTGTGCCAGGTCATCCGATTGCCGGCACGGAGAAGAGTGGTGTCGAAGCCTCGTTTGCCGAACTCTATCAGCAGCGCCGTGTAATTATTACCCCTGTGGCTGAATCCGCCCCGGAGGCAATAGCCAAAGTACGCATCATGTGGCAACAGGCGGGTGCACTGGTGGATGAGATGGGGGTTGAGCATCACGATGAGGTACTGGCCGCCACTAGCCACCTTCCTCATTTGCTGGCCTTTAACCTAGTCAATACCTTGCTTAGCATGGACGAGAGTGAGGAAATATTCCGTTTTGCAGCCGGTGGTTTCCGTGATTTTACCCGCATCGCCTCTAGTGACCCGGTGATGTGGCGTGACGTGGCGCTTGCCAATCGTGACGCTATCCTCACCGTTATGGATCGTTATAGCGCCGCTTTGAAGCAGATGCGCGATTCCGTTGAAAAAAGTGATGGCGAGGCATTGAAGCGCGCCTTTATGCGCGCCAAGGCGGCCCGCGACCGCTTCAAGGATCAGATTGAAAATTAACTCTAACTTATTGGCGATAAAATGAATTACGACAAATTTACCCTTGCCCCCGGGGGCAGCCTGCAAGGACGTATTCGCGTGCCAGGCGATAAATCGATCTCTCACCGTTCCATTATGCTTGGTTCATTGGCCGAAGGGGTTACTCATGTGAGCGGTTTCCTTGAGGGTGATGACAGTCTGGCTACACTCAAGGCCTTCCGCGCCATGGGGGTCAATATCGAAGGGCCTGATAACGGCAAAGTGGTAATTCACGGCGTCGGCATGTATGGCTTGAAGGCGCCAGTGGGTGCGCTTGATCTTGGTAACTCAGGCACCTCTATCCGATTGATGTCAGGCCTGTTGGCGGGGCAGGGGTTTGAGGTGGAGATGGTTGGGGATGCATCCCTCTCCAAACGCCCCATGCGTCGTGTTACCGATCCGCTGAGTCAGATGGGCGCGGTGATTGAGGCAACAGAGAAGGGGACTCCACCACTGCGCGTTAAGAGCGGTGCCAAACTCAGGGGGATTACCTATACGCTGCCAATGGCCAGCGCTCAGGTTAAATCATCAATCCTGCTGGCAGGGCTCTATGCCGAGGGGCAGACCTGCGTTACTGAGCCAGCCCCCACTCGTGATCATACCGAACGGATGTTGAGCGGTTTTGGTTACCAGGTTGAACGCAATGGCGCCACCGCTTGTCTAGCTGGTGGTGGCCGTTTGCTGGCAACCGATATCGATGTTCCCGCAGACATCTCCTCCGCCGCTTTCTTTATGGTGGGTGCTTCGATTGCCCCCGGATCTGATGTGATACTCGAACATGTGGGTGTAAACCCTACCCGCACCGGCGTAATCGATATTTTGCGTCTGATGGGAGGCGATCTGGAACTCTTGAATGAGCGTGTAGTAGGGGGTGAACCTGTCGCAGATATTCGCGTTCGCAGCAGCATGCTCAAGGGGGTTCGCATCCCTGAAGCGTTGGTGCCGTTGGCTATCGACGAGTTCCCCGCCCTGTTTGTGGCTGCCGCCTGTGCCGAAGGTGAAACTATACTGACGGGAGCGGAAGAGCTGCGTGTCAAAGAGAGTGACCGTATCCAGGCCATGGCCGATGGTCTGATATTGATGGGGATTGATGCCAAGCCCACTGCCGATGGCATTGTCATCCAGGGCGGCACCATGAACGGTGCTTCTATTGAAAGTCATGACGACCATCGTATCGCCATGGCCTTTGCGATGGCGGCGCTGCGCTCTTCCGGCCCAGTTTCTGTCAATGAGTGCGCCAATGTGCGTACATCTTTTCCAGGATTTGTTGAACTGGCCGCGAATGCCGGCTTGAAAATTAGCGCCCAAGTTGGCAGCTAGCACGATAATAAAGGGGTTTTTATGGTCAATGGTCAGGTTTCGGTAATCACCATCGATGGCCCGAGCGGTTCCGGCAAAGGGACTATTAGTCGTCTGCTGGCCAATGAACTAGGTTGGCATTTTCTCGATAGTGGTGCTCTTTATCGGTTGGTGGCTTTGGCAGCACGCCGCCACGCCATCCCGTTTGACGATGCGACTGGTTTGCAGATGCTGGCAGCCCATCTTGACGTCCAATTTGTCTCTGATGAGTCTGGACAGGAGACGCGAATTCTTCTTGAGGGCGAAGAGGTTGCCAATGCCGTTCGAAGCGAGGAGTGTGGCAATGACGCCTCCAAGGTAGCGGTAATTCAGAATGTCCGTGATGCGCTGTTGGAACGTCAGCGCGCTTTCCTTCAGTCACCAGGACTGGTTGCTGATGGTCGCGATATGGGAACGGCAATCTTCCCCAGCGCCAAGTTAAAAATCTTTCTCGATGCCAGTCTTGACGAGCGCGCCTCCAGACGCTACAAGCAGTTGAGGGGAAAGGGGATAGATGTTAATATTGATAGCCTTTTTGATGAGTTGGCTGAGCGCGATAGGCGCGACCGGTCACGTACCGTTTCACCGTTGAAACCAGCGGCTGATGCGGTAATGATCGATTCTAGTACGCTTGGCATCCAGGACGTACTGGTTCAAGTGCTTGCACTCTGGCAAAAGATGCAGAAGATCGAAAAGTAGGTTTAGAATTGATAAGTAGTCGGCAAATAGTAAAGACGGATGCAATAGCATCGTCTCTACTGTTGGTTATTTTGGTGGCTTAATTTCAAGCCGTTGGTAAACATCTCCGCCTAGCGCGGATTAACAACACTCCATAGATACTTGGGATTGGCCTGAGTAGGGAAAAGGTAAACACGAATGAGCGAAAGCTTTGCGCAAATGTTAGAGGAAAGCCTGTCATCCGATCGGATGCAGCCAGGTGCGATTTTTAAAGCCACAGTTATCAGCGTTGATAACAATGTGGTAGTGGTAAATGCGGGCTTGAAGTCCGATAGCGCGATCCCTGTTGAGCAGTTCTACAACGAGCAGGGCCAGATCGACGTTAAAGTGGGTGACGAAATTGAAGTTGCGCTTGAATCTGTTGAAGATGGCTTTGGCGAAACTCGCATGTCCCGTGAAAAAGCCGTTCGTGCCCACGCCTGGGTAGTTCTCGAAAAGGCGATGAACGACAAAGAAGTTGTCATCGGCGTTATTACCGGAAAGGTCAAGGGCGGTTACACCGTTGAACTGAACGGTATTCGCGCCTTCCTGCCTGGTTCACTGGTTGATGTGCGTCCAGTCCGTGACGCTGCCCATCTCGAAGGCAAGACCCTGGAGTTCAAGGTTGTTAAGCTTGATCGTCGTCGTAACAACGTGGTTGTCTCCCGCCGTGCGGTGGTTGAGAGCGAGACCAGTGCAGAGCGTCAGCAGTTGCTGGAAAATCTTCAGGAAGGCCAAGTGGTCAAGGGTATTGTCAAAAACCTAACCGACTACGGCGCATTTATCGACCTGGGTGGTATTGACGGTCTGTTGCACATCACTGATATGGCATGGCGTCGTGTTCGCCAGCCTTCTGAAATCGTCAACGTGGGTGACGAGATCGAAGTCAAGGTTCTGAAATTCGACAAAGAGCGTCATCGTGTATCTCTGGGCCTGAAGCAGATGGGTGAAGATCCATGGGAAGCAATTTCTCATCGCTACCCAGTTGGTAGCCGCCTGAGCGGCAAGGTCACCAACATTGCTGATTACGGTTGTTTTGTTGAGATCGAAAATGGCGTTGAAGGTTTGGTTCATGTATCCGAAATGGATTGGACCAATAAGAATATTCACCCTTCTAAAGTTGTACACATTGGTCAGGAGACTGAAGTTCTGGTTCTGGATATCGATGAAGAGCGTCGCCGTATCTCTCTGGGCATGAAGCAGTGCCA
>JAYUTP010000120.1:0-12685 GCA_043755075.1 Tenderia sp. (SeqCode) | reverse complement strand
CAGAAAAAGCGCATCAACTTGGGGCTTAGTTTGGGGACTGGCGCGAATTATCGTTACAGCGCTAGCCTAAGTTTTTTTGCGAGTTACGATCACACCATTCAACGCTCCAACCTGCCGCTGGGTTTTGTCTTCAATCAGCTCCAGGTGATTGAGGGGGTGCAGAGTAGTTCATTGGGAAGTTATGTCCGCAACAGTATTAATTTTGGTGTTCGATACAGCTTCTAACCGTGGCCGAAGGGGCGGTAGATGCAAAGGGGGCGACAGTATTACTATCGCCCCCTTGTGTTTTGTTAGTTGTGCGAGATTTTAAATTGCTCAGTCACGTAAGCCATTAAATGCACTGACCGCCCATGCGAGTGTTACCCCGGCAAATACCGCTAAGATTGCCAGGCCAAAACCATAGGATTGATAATCGGGGGTGCCGATTAATACGGCCCTGACCGACTCTACGGCATAAGTGATCGGGTTGATCAGCGAGATGGTCTCGATCCAGCCGGGCATGAAGGCCTTGGGCACCATGGCGGTGGAGAGAAACATCAGTGGCAGCGTCATCAGATTGCCGATCATCACCAGCGGCTCTTCACGTTGCAGGGTGATTGCAAAACCGTTGGAGAGTGCCGCCAGAGCAATGCCCAGCAGGAGTATGCTGAGCATCCCAAGGAATAAATTCACTGGCCCAAGATTAAGGTTGGCACCGAGTGCCCAAGCGATCGCTAGAATGATCAATGTTTGCAGCACCACCTGCACGGCTGAGTGCATGACGCGACTCAGAACGATGGCGGTACGCGAGACGGGTGAGGCTAGCATTTTGTCAACGGTGCCGGCGGTGATCTCACGCAACAGACTGACGCCAGACCATGATGAGCCAAACAGTGCTGTCATGACTAAAACTCCGGGTACAAAAAAGTCCATGTAGTTACTGCCATCAGCACCGGGGGTAGGTGTTTGCACGAAGTTTTTGAACAGTTGGGTGAAGATGATCAGCCACAGCAACGGCTGAATCAGGGTGAAGAGCGTCCAGAGCGGCATGCGCAGGGTGATCTTTGTGTATTTAAGAAATAGGTACCAGGTATCGGCTAACACTGTTTTTCTCTCTATATAGGTTGTGCGGTGTGTGATGGCTGCAGGGGCAGGACTTCGCTACGCCTTATTGTCGCCATCTTTTTTCGGCCACTGTTGTCCGTCATTGCCCACCTGTTCGCGCCGCTTCACGGCTTCATCGCGATAGTGTTCCTGGGTTTCGGTTTTAGTGCCGCTGGTGGCGGCTTGTTGTTGCCACTGCTGCCAATCACCAGGGGGAGTGGATACGGGTTTTGGTGGCTCCGCCTCAGTGGCGGCCGCGTGTGCAGCGGGGGGCTTTTCTTGCCACGTTTGCATCTGCGCCTGCCACCCCTGCTTGTCCTCTTCGGAACCAGTCGCCTCTATCTTATCTTGCCACTTTTCCCAGTTCTTCTGCCATTTGCCGCCACCGCCACCCTTACCAGCCCACTGATGCCACCACTCCTCGGCCTCTTCCTCTTTGGTCTCGTCTAGCTTGGTGCCGGTGTATTTGAGGAATACGTCGTCAAGTGTTGGGCGCGCTAGCGAGAGTGATTTGATGGTCAACCCCTTCTCTTCGGCCAAGCGCACAAAACGTGGTACCGCCTCACCGCCGTTGTCGACGTAGATGTAGAGGTTGTCGTTCTGCCACATGACATTCTGGACGCTAGGGTCTTCGTGCATGGCGAAGGTGAAGTCGCCGACGTTAGGCCCTTGGTCGGAGAAGGTGAGCATTACGGCGTCACCATGGATGCCGGTTTTCAGTGCCTCAGGGGTGTCGATGATCTGGATCTTGCCCTGATTGATGATGGCGACGCGGTGGCTGAGGTGGTCGGCCTCCTCCAGATAGTGGGTCGTCAAGAGAATGGTCAGCCCCTGTTCGCGGTTGAGTTTGTTGATGAGCTGCCACAGGCTCTGGCGGCTCTTGATGTCCAGCCCAAGGGTCGGTTCATCAAGGAATAGCAGGGAGGGGCCGTGAATGAGCGCGGTGGCGATGTCGAGTTTGCGGCGCATGCCGCCGGAGTAGGTCATTACTAGGCGGTCAAGGGCGTCGGCCAGCCCAAAGTAACCAGCCAGCTCCTCGACCCGCTTCTCGATCTCGGGTTTGGCCATGCGGTAGAGATGGCCCTGCAACATCAGGTTTTCACGCCCGGTGAGGAAGTGATCAACTCCAGTCTGTTGCGCCACCATGCCAATGGCGCGGCGCACCGCCTCGGGATTGATATCGACATCGTAACCAGCCACCTCGACGCTCCCCTCATCAAAGCCGCTCAGGGTCGAAAGGACGCGGATGGTGGTGGTTTTGCCTGCGCCGTTGGGGCCGAGCAGGGCCAGTATCTCACCCTGCTTTACCTCCAGTGACAGGTCATCGATGGCCTTGGTGCCGGTGGCAAATATTTTAGTTAAACCGCTGACTCGAATCATAATCTGACGAATATCCTGTTTTCAGGCAACAGTCGGCATTATAGCCCAATCCCTTTAACCCAAAAGCGATAAAAAAATATCAGCAGCGCCGATTGTTGCGGGCGCTGCTAAAATAGCTAAAACTACAGTAAAGGCAACAAGATGCGGGTATTGGGAATTGAAAGCTCCTGTGACGAAACGGGCATAGCGATCTACGACAGCGAAAATGGGCTTGAAGCGCACACTTTATATAGTCAGATCGAGCTGCATCTCGAGTATGGCGGAGTGGTGCCAGAGCTGGCATCGCGTGACCATGTACGCAAAACTGTGCCACTGATCAAACAGTTGCTGGCGGAGGCCGGTCTGACCTTGGCGGATCTTAATGGCATTGCCTATACTTCCGGTCCAGGCCTGATTGGTGCGCTGCTGGTGGGGTCGGGCATTGGTCGCAGCCTCGCTTGGGCGCTCGACATCCCAGCCGTCGCCGTCCATCACATGGAAGGGCACCTACTGGCACCCATGTTGGAAGATGATGTTCCTGATTTTCCTTTTGTCGCGCTGCTCGCCTCAGGTGGCCATACCATGTTGGTGCGGGTCGATGGCGTCGGACAATACCAATTGTTGGGGGAGACGGTGGATGATGCGGCGGGCGAGGCCTTCGATAAAACTGCCAAGCTGCTTGGACTTGGTTATCCGGGCGGCCCGGCTATCGCCAAAATTGCGGAGCAAGGGACTCCGGGACGCTTCTGCTTTCCCCGGCCCATGACCAATCGCCCAGGGTTAGAGTTCAGTTTCAGCGGGTTAAAGACCTTTGCGGTGAACACCCTGGCGGGGTCAGAAGGTGATCCGCAAAGTAAGGCCGACATTGCCCTCGCCTTCGAAGTAGCGGTGGCCGAGACCATGGCGATCAAGTGCCGTCGTGCGCTGGAGCAGACCGGGTTAAAAAGGTTGGTATTGGCCGGTGGCGTCAGCGCCAATCGTCGTCTGCGGCAGCGGCTCGGGGAGCTGGCGGCAGAGCGTGGTGCCAAGCTCTACTATCCGCGTGCCGAATTTTGCACCGACAACGGCGCTATGATTGCCTATGCGGGCTGTATCCGGCTTGTGGCCGGGCAGCACGAGCCGCTGACCATCCAAGCGCGGGCGCGCTGGCCGTTGGAGTCGCTGTCAGCGGTGAAGTAGTGGTTAGATCGAACAGGTGGAGCAGGTGAGCGTCTGGTTGCCCGGTTCGTCATAAAAGCTGTGGATGACGCGGTCTTCGGAGACGCGATACCACTCGCGACAGGCGGTCAGCGCTGATTCGACGCTGGCAAAGGTCCACAGACGGTGGCCGTCGCGGGTGATTAATGATGCGCTCTTGTCGGTCCATTCTTTGATGTAAAATTCCATGATCTTCTCCTGTCTCTTCTGCGTTATTTAGCAGGATCATCATGCGGGAGAAGTTTTACGGTTTATGGTCAGGATGATTAAGATTTGATGACGCGTGAGGTGACAATGAAATCATTACCGATGTGGGCCGTCCTGTTGGTTTTTGGCCTCATACTGGGGTGCAGCACCGAGACGGCCAAAAGATTAACCTACGAATCTTTGCAGGCTAGGCAGCAGCTGGAGTGCCAAAAGACGCCTGGGCAAGAGTGTCCTGGGCGCGACGTTTATGACAGCTATCAGCAAAAACGGGATGAAATCAACCGTGGCGATTAGCTAATTGCGGCTTTTTGTAGCGATTTAAGGTATAATTCGCCGTCTTTAAATTCCGCATCTCCATTCATTTTTGAGGCCTCCCGTCGTGATCGAGAATCTCCGTAATATCGCCATCATTGCCCACGTTGACCACGGTAAGACTACCCTGGTTGACCAGTTGCTCAAGCAGTCCGACACCCTCGGTGATCGGGTGCAGTTGGCTGAACGCGCCATGGACTCCAACGACCAGGAGCGCGAGCGCGGTATTACCATCCTGGCTAAGAACACCGCCATCAACTGGGGCAAGTATCACATCAATATCGTCGATACCCCCGGCCATGCTGACTTTGGTGGTGAGGTGGAGCGTGTGCTCTCCATGGTTGATTCAGTGCTGTTGCTTGTCGATGCCGTTGATGGCCCGATGCCGCAGACCCGTTTCGTCACCCAGAAGGCGCTGGCCCGTGGCCTCAAGCCGATCGTCGTTATTAACAAGGTTGATCGCGATAGCGCCCGTCCCGAGTGGGCCCTGGATCAGACATTTGATCTCTTTGACCGCCTTGGTGCCACCGATGAGCAGCTCGACTTCCCAGTGGTCTACGCCTCGGGCCTGAACGGTTTTTCTGGCTTTGACTCCAGCGTCCGTAGCGGCGATATGACAGCACTGCTGCAGACCATCATCGACAAGGTTCACCCGCCACAGGTAGAGATCGACGGTCCGTTCCAATTGCAGGTATCGCAGCTTGACTACAACAACTATGTCGGCGTTATCGGTATCGGCCGTATCGCCCGTGGCCGTGTCAAGACCAATACCAATGTCACTGTGGTCGATGCCACAGGCAAGCGTCGTAATGCCCGTATCATGCAGATCTTCGGTTTCCTGGGCTTGGAGCGCGTTGAAGTGACCGATGCTCATGCCGGCGATATCGTCGCATTTACGGGTGTTGAAGGACTGCGTATTTCTGACACTCTGTGTGATCCAGGTGCGGTTGAAGCGCTCATACCGCTGAGCGTTGACCAGCCGACTGTGAGCATGACCTTTCAGGTCAATAACTCGCCGTTTGCCGGCAAGGATGGCAAGTATGTGACTTCACGCCAGATTCGTGATCGTCTCAACAAAGAGCTGATCCATAACGTTGCCCTGCGTGTTGAGGATACCGTTGATCCAGACAAATTCCGCGTCTCTGGCCGTGGCGAGCTGCACCTTTCGGTGTTGATCGAAAACATGCGTCGCGAAGGGTTCGAGATGGGTGTATCGCGTCCGGAAGTAATCATCCGTGAGATCGATGGTGAGAAGCAGGAGCCTTATGAGCAGTTGACCGTTGATGTTGAAGAGGCAACCCAGGGTACGGTGATGGAGCGCCTCGGTACGCGCGGTGGCGACCTCAAGAACATGGTGCCGGACGGTAAGGGTCGTATACGTCTTGACTACATCATCCCCTCACGTGGACTGATTGGCTTCCGTACCGAATTCCTCACAGCTACTCAGGGTACCGGACTGCTCTATAGCGTGTTTGACCACTACGGCCCGATGAAAAAGGGTCAGTATGGCACCCGCGTCAACGGCGTGCTGGTCTCTAACGGCATGGGCAAGGCGTTGACCTTCTCACTCTTTTTCCTGCAGGAGCGTGGCCGTCTTTTCCTCGGTCACGGTGATGAGGTGTATGAAGGCCAGATCGTTGGTCTTCACACCCGTGGTAACGATTTGGTGGTTAACGTGCTTAAGGGTAAGCAGCTCACCAACATGCGTGCTTCAGGTACTGACGAAGCGCAGGTATTAACACCGCCGGTTCGCCACAGTCTGGAACAGGCGTTGGAGTTCATTGATGCTGACGAGCTGGTTGAAGTCACCCCTAACCACATTCGTCTGCGTAAAAAGCAGCTCAACGAGAACGACCGCAAGCGTACCGAACGCTCTTCAGGCGCGTAAGTTTGTAAGGCTCCTCTCCCCATCGTGGGGGAGGGGCTGTTATATTGGGCCTCTTGCTCTGTACAGAGGATTTTTGGATGCCCACGCTCTATCCCCACATCACTCCTTACGTCACCCATCATTTTGATGTTGAACCGCCCCATCGCCTCTATGTTGAGGAGTGCGGCAATCCCAAAGGTATTCCCGTTGTTTTTCTGCATGGTGGTCCTGGCTCTGGTTGTGAGATCTATCACCGCAGTTTTTTTGATCCTGAACGTTATCGCATTGTGCTCTTTGATCAACGCGGTTGTGGCCGTTCATCCCCTCATGCTGAATTGAGTGGCAACACTACTCAGGCATTGGTGAGTGACATGGAGCTGATCCGTGAAAAGCTCGGTATCGACAAGTGGGTGCTCTTTGGCGGTTCATGGGGGTCAACACTGGCGTTGGTCTATTCCGAGACTCATCCCGAACGTGTGTTGGGTTTGATTCTGCGCGGCATCTTTCTCTGTCGCCCGCAGGAGATCGACTGGTTCTATCAGCAGGGGGCGAGCCGCCTCTTTCCCGATTACTGGCAGGATTACCTCAAGCCAATTCCCGAGGCAGAACGCGGCGCGATGTTGCCCGCTTATTACAAACGGCTTACCAGCGATAACGAAGTGGAGCGCATGGCTGCCGCCAAGGCGTGGTCGCTCTGGGAGGGGCGTTGTGCCACGCTGCTGCCATCAAAAACCGTCACCGATCACTTCAGCAATCCCTTCACGGCGTTGAGTTTGGCGCGCATCGAGTGCCACTACTTCATGAACAACAGTTTTCTGCGCGATAACCAGATTCTTAAGGATGTGGGTCGATTGCGCGACATCCCCGGTATCATCGTCCATGGCCGTTACGATGTAGTCTGTCCTGTCGAAAACGCCTGGCAGCTGCATCAGCGCTGGCCTAATTCCGAGTTGCAGATCATTGCCGACGCGGGCCACTCTGCCAGCGAGCCAGGCATCAGCGCTGCGCTGGTGCGGGCGACGGATGCGATGGTGCGGCGACTCTAATATGGCGGTCTATGCTATCGGTGATGTGCAGGGGTGTTACGACGAGTTGATGCGGCTGCTGGAGCACGTCGGCTTCAGCGCGAGTAGCGACACGCTCTGGTTTTGTGGTGATTTGGTCAATCGTGGCCCTCAATCACTTGAGGTATTACGGCTGGTCAGCAACATGGGCAGTAGTGCCGTCACGGTGTTGGGCAATCACGATCTTCACCTGCTGGCGGTGGCGGCGGGGTGTGGCAAAAAGTTGGCGAAGGATACGCTACAACCGATCCTGAATGCGCCCGATGGCGAGGAGCTGATCGCCTGGCTGCGTCATCAGCCATTGCTGCATCATGATGCCAAACTTGGCTTCACCATGATTCACGCGGGTCTGCCGCCGCAGTGGGATCTGGCCACGGCGCAGCGCTGTGCCCGCGAAATGGAGGCGGTGCTACGGGGGCCCGGCTACCACGATTTTTTGTTGCACATGTATGGCAATGAACCCAACTGCTGGTCGCCCGAACTCTCCGGCATCAATCGTCTGCGCTTCATCACCAATGTCTTTACGCGGATGCGCTACTGCACAGTGGACGGCGTATTGAATCTTAAGGACAAGGGTGAGGTGGGTTCGCAACCGCTCGGTTATCTGCCCTGGTTTGCGGTGCCGGGGCGCAAAACAGCGGCACAGCCGATCCTCTTTGGTCACTGGTCAACGTTGGGGGTGGGCATGATGAGTAACGCCATCTCGCTCGATAGCGGCTGCCTCTGGGGCGGGCAACTTACTGCCGTGCGTATCGATGAGCCAGAGCTGCGCTGGTTCAACATTGAGTGTCATGGTGCTTGCCAGCCCGGGCTGGTTATTTCGGAATAGGGTTTTGTTCCCGTGTTGCTGCGGTTGCGACGAAGCACTGTTCCAGCCTCTGAAGTGAGTTTTTGATTGGGGCATAGTCGTTGGTAATAGCCATTACTGGGGTAAGTCATTCATCCCATGATGCCGATATCTCAATACATAGGCGTTGCGAGAGTGTGTAATTTCCGAATGTCAGGCTAAAATGGCCAGCGCTTTTAGGGGTAGGCTTGCGTAAACATAGGTGGCAGGATGGATTGGTCAACCGCAATGAAACGGATTATCAAAATAGTCGGATTGGTCGTGGCGACGGGCATGGTTGCCCCGGCGGTTGTGGCCGATATCTACGTCTATCGTGATGAAAACGGCGTGACCAACGCCACCAACATCATGCCGCCTAGCCGTTACAAGATCGACAAAATCTTTCGCGACAACAGCCGTAGCAGCGTGGCCAAGATCAATCCTGCGCAATCCAATCCCGCTTACATCAAAACTGCACGTGGCACGATCAATACCCTGCCACTGGCCGTGGCACCCAGCAGCGCTGAGGTACGCGCCATCATGGCGGAGGCCGCTTCGGCCTTCAATCTCGACAAAGCGCTGGTGCGGGCGATCATCCAGACCGAATCGGCCTTCAACGTCCACGCCACCTCAGTTAAAGGCGCCCGTGGCCTGATGCAGTTGATGCCCGAGACCGCCGCCCGTTACGGTGTGCGCGATATTTTTGATCCTGAACAGAACATCTGGGGTGGCACGCGCTACTTCCGTGACCTGTTGGTACAGTTCAATCAGGAGCTGCCCTTGGCGCTAGCGGCCTACAACGCGGGTGAGAACGCGGTGATTCGTCACGGTGGTATTCCGCCTTATCCTGAAACTCAGAATTATGTGAAGAAGGTGATGACGCTGCATCAGCAGTACGGGGGATAGGTTGGCGCGATTGATGTACTTGGCGGATAACGCAAAAAGTGCTCTTGTGCCCTTTGGGCACATCCGCCATGCCTCTAATTGGTTTTACCGCCCCGCCAACCACTCCTGCGGTTTTAAATAACGTTCGTACAGCAGTGCCTCGGGTGTGCCCGGTTCTGGCTGATAGTTATATTGCCAGCGTACCAATGGCGGCAGTGACATCAGAATCGACTCGGTGCGGCCGCCAGTCTGTAAACCAAACAGGGTGCCACGGTCAAATACCAAATTGAACTCGACGTAGCGGCCACGACGGTACAGTTGGAAGTCGCGCTCGCGGGGGCCGTATTCGGTATCCTTGCGGCGGGCGACAATCGGGCGGTAGGCCTTGATGTAGTGGTCGCCAACGCTCTGCATGAAAGCGAACGATTTCTCAAAGCCCCACTCGTTCAGATCATCAAAGAAGAGGCCGCCAACACCACGAGTCTCGTTACGGTGTTTGAGCACAAAGTATTCATCGCACCATTTTTTGAATTTTGGGTAGACCTCTTGGCCAAACGGCTCACACGCCTCGCGGGAGATCCTGTGCCAATGCACAACATCATCTTCAAACGGGTAATAAGGGGTCAGATCAAAGCCGCCGCCAAACCACCAGATCGGCTCCGCCCCTTCTTTTTCAGCCATAAAAAAGCGCACATTGGCGTGGGATGTGGGCACATACGGGTTGTGCGGGTGGATCACCAGCGATACCCCCATGGCGCGGAAATTACGCCCCGCCAGCTCCGGGCGGTGAGCCGTGGCCGACGCAGGCATCTGGCCGCCAAACACCTCAGAGAAGTTGACCCCCGCCTGTTCAAATGCCGCACCATCGGTTAGCACACGGGTGCGACCACCGCCGCCCTGCTCCCGCTGCCAAACATCCTCGACGAACACAGCGCCGCCATCTTCGGCCTCCAACTCAGCGCAGATACGCGCCTGTAGGTTTAGCAAATACTCTTTAACAGCCTGAAAGTCGGGTGTGCTCATGTGCGGATTCCAGTGATGTAACAAAAGAAGGGTAGGAATTCTATCAGGAAATCTATAAGGAATTGTTGATGCTGAACATAGGGTTGTGCTTTGTGAATATTATAATGTTTTTTTGTGATATTTTGCGTGAGAGGCATTTCTATAATGATTTTTTACGGCCTATAAGGATTTTATGCCCATGCACCCCATTGGCTACACAGCACTGAAGCGGCTATATGGATTGCCCGACTATCCTCACCATGTCGTCTCCTACATCGTGCCATCCGCCCGGCGGACCGTCGATAACCAGGAGTATTACCCGCCTGCCTATCAGCCGGAGGAGACGCTGGCGGGCCATCTGGAGTTCGCGCTCAAATATGAGGGGATTAACCTCGCCCTGCTGCACGCGCTCTTTCAGGTGGTTGATGGCGCCGAGCTGATCGCCTACATCCAGGGACGCCCCAATGGCATCCACACCCGCCGGGCGTGGTATCTCTATGAGTTCCTGACGGGGCGCGAGTTGGAGGTTTCCGATCTGCAATCTACTTGTGGCTATGTCGATCTGCTCGATCCAAATGAGTATGTGGCCAGATCGGGAGTGCGCCTGCCGCGCTACCGGGTGCGCAACAATTTGCTGGGGACGCGGGAGTTCTGTCCGGTGGTTCGCCGGACGCCTCTGTTGCAAGAGTACTCATGGGAAAGATTGAAGAACGATGCGGAAGAGGTGGTCCGTGCCTATGACCCAGAGACAGTGAGCCGCGCCATCAGTTATCTCTACACCAAAGAGACACGCTCCTCATTCGCCATCGAGCATGAAACCCCCTCGGCCAGCAAAATGGAACGTTTTGGACAAGCCCTGCAAACGGTCAAAAGTTACCCAGTGCTCGATAGGCAGGCGCTCCTGGAACTGCAAGGTATCGTGCTCGATGAGCGGGCAGCCGCAACGGACTACCGTACCGAGCAGAACTATGTGGGCGAAACCCTCGGCAGCCGGGAGTTTGTGCACTTTATCTCGCCAAGACCAACGGACGTGCCCGCCATGATGGCCGGGCTGTTCGAATTCTGCCGCAACAGCGCGGCGATCGACCCCATCGTGGCAGCCGCGGTGGCCTCCTTCGGTTTTGTATTCATTCACCCTTTCGATGACGGCAATGGCCGTATCCACCGCTACATGATTCACCACTTCCTTGCCAATCGTGCTGTCACGCCCGCAGGAACGATCTTCCCGGTCTCCGCGACCATGCTCAACAACAGGCGCGAGTATGACGCCTGTCTTGAATCGTTCTCCGGGGCGATCATGCCGCTGATCAACTACCAGATGAGCGATGATTTCGCTATTGATGTATTGAACGATACCGCTGACCTCTATCGCTATTTCGACGCCACTCGCATGTGTGAGTACCTCTACGAGTGTGTGCGCAAAACGATCGATAACGAACTTCGGGCAGAGTTGGAAACACTCGCTGCCTTCGATCGCGCCAGATCGGCATTGGACGCAGCGTTTGATCTGCCAGAGAGAAAAAAGAATCTGCTCTTGAAGCTTTGCTGGCAGGGGCGCGGGATGATCTCCGCAACAAAACGCGCCAGCCACTTTAGTGAGTACAGTGATGAGGAGATGGCGGCGATGGTGAGTGTTGTTGCCCCTTTCTTTCGTCACGAGAACAACGGTTCGGGTATGGCAAAGTGAGAGCATGCCAGATGCGCGTAGCGCACCCTACGCACTAATGGAAAATCTCGGTTTAAACCTGATCCGCCTACATCCGGTTTCACGTGGGCGCGAAAGACGTGCCTCCCCCCTGGCTGGCTGCCCCGTTTAGTGTGAGCATTGCCACCTCTACCTGAGGGGTGAGAAGCCAGGCATTGACCCCGCACCTTCCTGACGCCCACCTCACTGAAATCGATTGGCCCAGATGTTGTAGTACGTGCCGTCGTACTGCCGCCACACGGCCAGCGCGTTGCCGTTGGCGTCGATGGCGATCTGGGGGGCGTAGGCATCGCCCGTGTCGTCGGTCTCGATGAGCGCGGCCGTGCCCCAGCCGCTGCCGGCGGTGTAGCGGTTGGCCCAGATGTTGTAGCGCGTGCCGTCGGACTGATACCACACCGCCAGCGCGTTGCCGTTGGCGTCGATGGCGATCTGGGGCTCGTAGGCATCGCCCGTGTCGTCGGTCTCGATGAGAGCGGCCGCGCCCCAGCCGCTGCCGGCGGTGTAGCGGTTGGCCCAGATGTTGTTGCGCGTGCCGTCGTACTGCTGCCACACCGCCAGCGCATTGCCGTTGGCGTCGAAGGCGATCTGGGCGCGAGAGGCATCGCCCGCATTGTCGGTCTCGATCAGCGCGGCCGTGCCCCACGCTTGCAAGGTTGCAGGCGCGTCGGTTCCACCTCCGCTTCCGCCGCCGCCACAACCGGCGAGCGTCGCCAGCACGAACAACAGGGAAACAATGGTCAAGCTGCGTTTGTCGGTCATGATTTTTCTCTCTGGTTGTCGGTCGTTTGTGGTCATTCTATCGCAACGTTCACTATCGCAACGTTCATCGGTTGTTCATGGGCAAATAGGAGGGGGCAGTTCCTTGACGGATTCGATCCGCTCGTTGCCGCAGTCTGCGGTGCATGCTCGAACCGTAAATCAAATTGCTGGATTGACTGCGTATTCCGCTGATCGTGACCGGGTGAACGGGTCACGGGTGAACGGGTCCGGCTTGGTATGTTGCATACAGATGCTGCTTGGGCGTGCTGGCGAAACTTTCCGAGTTTCGCGAACGTTCATCCACGGCGGAGACGGCAGGGCGGAGATGAGGAGATCTCCCGGTCATGGCGAGCCGCGACTTGGGTCAGGGTCGCGGCCTTGCGCCGCCTGACGGCCTTTGCCCGAGGCGAGAGGGAGGT
>JAYUTP010000119.1:0-2508 GCA_043755075.1 Tenderia sp. (SeqCode) | reverse complement strand
CTGCGGTTGAGGGCGGCGGCGGCGCGGGCATCAAAGGCGGCCATGCGGCAGCGGGTGAAGTAGTCTTCGATTTTGGTGCGCACGGCGCTGACGACCTTGGCGGCGCTTTCACTCTTATCGCCGAGCGGCAGCAGGTCTGCATCTGCCTCTTCGGCGCTGCGCCACCAGTCGGAGTAGGCTTGTAGCTCAGTGAAAAACTGGTCGATCTGTTCTTGGTTGATGCCTTGTTCGCCACTGCGATCATCAACACTGCCAAGGCAGCCGATGATGTTGTTGATCACACTCTTAAGCGATTCGTTATCGCTGGAGGTGGGGATGATGACGCCATCACCATTGAAGCGGGTCTGGGCGAAGATTTTGGTGGTGTCGGCGCTGTCGGCTACGGTGATGCTGTCAGCATCGGCCTTGCCGAGATTGGTCAGGATCTGCTTGGCGGAGGCGAGCAGCCGTGCGCCCTCTTCAGTGTTGTCGTTGATGGCGACGAGCGGCAGGGCGTCGAGGCTCTTGACCAGATCATCTGGATTTTTGAGCTGGGCGGCGGTCCATTTGATGGCGGCGAGGATCTCCGGGGCGCGAATGCGGCCATCCTTGTCGCCATCGATCAGCTGCAGGGTGCGGGTATCAAACTCCACTCCTTTGGTGGGGCAGCTCAACGCCACCCACAGTTTTTGATCGAGTTGATCCAGCGCCAGTAGGTCGGCGCCGGTTTCAAGCCGCACCTGTTCAAAGCCGCTGACCCGGGCAAACTTCCATGTGTGGTGTTGATTGCTCATTTTTATCTATGCCCTTAATTTGATATCAACTTCAAAAGATAGCACAGCAGTGTGCACTGCAAGTATGGTTAAAAGTAACGTTTACAATTTTTTTCAGGACAGTCTTGGTGATGCGGGATTATAGATGGCCAGGCAGGTGCTGAGGCGCGGTTTGCAGTGGACTTCGGTGAGGTGGTTTTTATCGCGGCTGACTGAGCGGCTTCACTGCTCACCATCCTTATCGTTGCGTCGTTGGGAGAAGTAGTCGTCGATGGGAAGTGGTACAGAGATGCCGTAACCTTGCAGATAATCGACGCCGATTTCTCGGAGCTTGGTGATGATCTGGTCCTTCTCCACATACTCAGCGATGGTTTCGATGCCCATGACGTGGCCGATCTCGTTGATGGAGCGGACCATGGCGAAATCGATGGGATCATCAACAATATCGACGATGAAGTTGCCGTCGATCTTTAGATAATCAACCGGCAGGTTTTTCAGATAGGCGAAGGAGGAGAGGCCGCTGCCAAAGTCATCCAGGGCAAAACGGCAACCGCGCATTTTCAGCTCCTTGATGAAGTGAATCGCCTTGGTGAGGTTGGCGATGGCGACGGTTTCGGTGATCTCGAAACAGATCACCGTTGGCGGTATCTGTGAGCTATCGATCTGTTCATGGAGAAAGCGCAGGAATTGGTCGTCGCCCAGTGAGGCGCCGGAGAGGTTGATGCCGCACTGATCGTGGCGCATGTCGGGATTATCTTTGGCGTACCGCTGATAGGTAGCAAAGGCCTCGCGCACCACCCAGCGGTCAATGGCGGTCATGAGGTTGTAACGCTCGGCAGCGGGGATGAATGCGCCCGGCGGCACCAGTTGGTCATGTTCATCGAGCATCCGCAGCAGCACCTCATAGTGGCGTCCCTTGCAGCCATCGCTATGGGTCGGAACGATCGGCTGGCAGTAGAGCCTGAAGCGATTTTCCGAGAGCGCCTGGGCCAGCCGTGGCACCCACTGCATTTCACCAAAGCGCTGTTGCAGCTCTTCATCATCGGGCTGGTAGACGTTAACGCGATTGCGCCCTTTGTCTTTGGCGACATAGCAGGCGGTGTCGGCGGCACTCATGACGCTGTTGATGTCCTCGCTCTGCGCGGTAATCTGTACTAGGCCGATACTGACCCCCAGCTCAAAGATCGTGTCACCCCAAACAAAGCGGAACTCCTTGACGATGGTGCAGATTTTTTCGGCGATCTCGCGGGCCTTGGGCAGTGAACATTCGCCGAGCAAGATGCCGAACTCGTCGCCGCCAAGGCGGGCCAGGGTGTCGCGGTCACGGATGTTGCCAGAGAGTACGGTGGCGAGCTGGCGCAGCAGTTCGTCCCCCGCGACATGGCCGCAGGTGTCGTTGATAACTTTGAACTGGTCGAGGTCGAGGTAGCAGAGCGCATGTTCATGACCATGCTCTTTGGCGCTCTCCAATAATAGTTTGAGACGGCGCTCAAATTCACGCCGGTTGACCAGGTCGGTGAGGGTGTCGTGCGTGGCTTGGTAGCTCATCTGGCTCGCCAGCCGCTGCACAGCGGTGACGTCATGCACCACGATGACGGCGCCAATGGTCACGCCGTCGCGATTGAGCAGCGGCGTGGCGGCAATTTCGACGGCATAGTCCTGGCCGTTGCGGTTGGTGAGGGTGACGTTCGATTCGATGAAGACACTTTCACCCTTAAGGCAGAGCTGCACCAGATTTTTAATGGGAGTGGCACTG
>JAYUTP010000118.1:0-12877 GCA_043755075.1 Tenderia sp. (SeqCode) | reverse complement strand
GTGTCAAGCGCGGCATCAGGCACAGTGCTGGCAGCACCCTCTTCGAGCACTACCTGATGGTTGCGGGCAGTCAGAAACTTAATCAGCGTATCGGTGGTGGCACCAATGTTGGTGGCGGCACTACTCGTGGAGTCGCTAAATCTGCTGACAATGCCGACGCGCTTGAATTCTAATGCCATCTGTTTGACCTGTTGCCTGAGCGATTAGGATGATGCCCTATTCTGATGTTTTGGAGTTGGATATTCCTATCCTTGACAGCAGTTTAGGTGGTTGGTAGCGTCTGGGCTCCCAATCTAAGCATCATACCTCAATCCATTATGGCTATCGATCTCAGTGAACGTTCGCAACATCTGCTCCGCAGTCTGATCGAGAACTATATCCGTCAGGGTCAGCCAGTGGGATCGCGCAGCCTGACGCGTGACTCGGGGCTGGATGTAAGTGCCGCCACGGTGCGCAACGTCATGGCGGAGCTGGAGGAGCAAGGATTGATCATCTCCCCGCATACCTCGGCCGGGCGCATTCCCACTGCTAAGGGGTATCGTATGTTTGTCGACAGCCTGCTGAAGGTTAAACCGCTGCGCGAGTCGGAGTTGTTGACGCTGGAGTTGGGGCTTCAGGCACAGCGAGAGAGCAGAATCGATCTACTGATCAGTCGTGCCTCGGGGCTGCTGTCGGAGGTGAGCCAGCTCGCCGGGGTGGTGATGATCCCCAGTCAGAGGACGTTGGCGTTGCAGCACATCGAGTTCATGCCGCTCTCTAGCAGACGGGTGCTGGCTATTCTGGTGATTAACAAAAACGATGTCCGTAATGTGATCGTTGATGTGGAGCGTGATTACACCAAATCGGATCTGGAACAACGTGCCAACTATCTTAATGCGGCCTTCGCTGGCAAAGGGTTGCCAGCGGTGCGCAATCAGCTGGTCAACGAGATGCGTGAGACTAAAGCGAGCCTCGATATAATGATGCAGGCCGCCATTGAGATGGCCGACAAAATCTTCCTCCCTCAAGAAGGAGAACAGGGCGACTACGTAATTGCTGGCCAGACCAATCTGATGGGGGCGGGGGATCTCTCTCATGTGGAGAAGCTGCGCCAGCTTTTTAATGCCTTCAATGAAAAACGTGACATCCTCTATCTGCTCGACCACTGCATGCAGGACAATGGCATGAAGATTTTCATTGGTGAGGAGTCCGGCTACCGGGTTCTGGATGAGTGCAGTGTTGTCACCGCCCCCTACGAAGTTGATGGTGAACGGGTTGGCGTGCTCGGAGTGATTGGCCCTACCCGCATGGCCTACGAACGGGTCATTCCTATCGTTGACGTCACGGCAAAATTGTTGGGACAGGCCTTGAATCGCCGTTGATCGCCCCCATGTTCTTGAACTGTTGCATTTTTCACCCAGAACTCAGGATCCAGTGATGACCGACAAAAACACTCAAAACGGCGAAACCATCGACGAACAGACGCAGGCTGAGGCCACTCCGGAAGTGCAGAGCGAGTTGCCGATGCCCACTTATGAAGAGTTGCAGCAGATGCTGGATCAGTCCCAGGCCAAGGCCGAGGAGCACTGGACTCAGCTGCTGCGAGTGCAGGCGGATGCAGAAAATAGCCGTCGTCGTGCTGAACGTGACGTAGAGAACGCCCACAAATATGCCCTAGAGAAGTTCGTCAATGAACTGTTGCCAGTTAAGGATAGCTTGGCGTTGGGTGAGGCTGCTGCCAGCGCCGCTCAGGCTGATGAGAGCACGGATTTGGCGAAGATACGTGAGGGGCTGGAGCTAACCCATAAGATGCTGGCCACTGCCATAGCCAAATTTGGCGTGGTTGAAATCAACCCGTTGGGTGAGAAATTCAGCCCTGAGCGTCATCAGGCGATGTCGATGCAGGAGCTGCCCGATGCCGTCCCCAATACGATCGTCGCTGTCTATCAAAAGGGCTATCTGCTCAATGATCGTCTGGTGCGTCCTGCCATGGTAGTCGTCGCCAGTGCCAAGTCGGGTGCCAACCTCAAGGCCAATGATGCACTGGCCGGAACAATTGATTTCCAAGCTTGATAAACCTACGGGCTTGATAAATTCCAGGGTCGCCCCCATTAATGGGACAAGCGTCGGCCACCATAACTGACATAGAAACAGAATCTAAAACTTAATTACGGAGATTGAAGCAATGGGCAGAATTATCGGTATTGACTTGGGAACTACCAATTCGTGCGTCGCAGTGATGGAAGGGGGCAAGCCCCGCGTTATTGAAAACAGCGAAGGTGATCGCACTACTCCTTCTATCGTCGCCTACGCCGATGATGGTGAGGTGCTGGTCGGCCAGTCCGCTAAGCGCCAGGCGGTCACCAATCCGAAAAACACGTTGTCTGCTGTTAAGCGCCTGATCGGTCGCCGCTTCAAGGACGCCGAAGTGCAGAAGGACATCAAAATGGTCCCTTATACCATCGCCGAGGCCGAAAATGGCGATGCCTGGGTTGATGTGAATGGCAAAAAGATGGCACCGCCCGAGATCTCTGCGCGCATCCTGATGAAGATGAAGAAGACTGCCGAGGATTACTTGGGCGAGCCAGTGACTGAAGCGGTTATCACCGTGCCTGCCTATTTCAACGACTCACAGCGTCAGGCAACCAAGGACGCGGGCCGCATTGCCGGCCTGGATGTTAAGCGCATCATCAACGAGCCAACTGCAGCAGCACTGGCTTACGGCATGGACAAACGCCGTGGCGACCGCAAGGTGGCGGTGTATGACTTGGGGGGCGGTACCTTCGATATCTCCATCATCGAAATCGCCGAAGTGGAAGGTGAGCAGCAGATCGAAGTATTGTCCACTAATGGTGACACCTTCCTCGGTGGTGAAGACTTTGACTTGCGCCTGATCGATTATCTTGCCGATGAGTTCAAGAAAGAGAGCGGTATTGATCTGCATAACGACCCACTGGCGTTGCAGCGTCTGAAAGAGGCGGCGGAGAAGGCCAAAATCGAACTCTCCTCTTCACAGCAGACCGACGTCAATCTGCCCTACATCACCGCTGATGCTAAAGGTCCGAAGCACCTTAATATAAAGGTGACCCGCGCCAAACTCGAATCACTGGTGGAGGAGCTGGTCAAACGCACCATCGAGCCTTGCCGCATGGCGCTGAAGGATGCCGGTCTTTCTGCGTCTGAAGTGGATGATGTGCTGATGGTTGGTGGTCAGACCCGCATGCCGATGGTCCAGGCCCAAGTGGAGGCGTTCTTCGGCAAAGAGCCACGCAAGGATGTGAACCCTGATGAGGCCGTTGCTGTTGGCGCCGCGATTCAGGGCGGTGTACTGGGGGGTGAGGTTAAGGATGTGTTGCTGCTGGATGTCACACCACTGTCGCTCGGTATCGAGACGATGGGCGGTGTCATGACCAAACTGATCGACAAAAACACCACTATACCGACCAAGGCCAATCAGGTCTTCTCGACAGCAGAAGATAACCAGTCCGCCGTGACTGTGCATGTTTTGCAGGGTGAGCGTGAAATAGCCGCCGCTAATAAGTCACTGGGCCGTTTTGACCTGGGTGATATTACCCCGGCTCGTCGGGGTGTGCCACAGATCGAAGTGACCTTCGACATTGATGCCAACGGCATCCTTAATGTCTCTGCCAAGGATAAAGCCAGTGGCAAGCACACCTCCATCGTCATCAAGGCCTCTAGCGGTCTGAGTGATGAGGAAGTCGAAAAAATGGTGCGTGATGCTGAAGCTCACAAGGACGAGGATCGTAAGTTCCATGAGATGGTGACGGTTCGCAATGTGGCTGACAACATGATCCATGCCACCTCTTCTTCCATGAAAGAGTTGGGTGATCAGGTCTCCGCCGAGGAAAAGAGCAGCATCGACGCGGCAATTGAAGCGTTGACGACCGCCATGAAGGGTGAGGACAAGGCCGAGATCGAAGCCAAGACAGAAGCGCTGGCCGAACTCTCCGGCAAGCTTGCCGAGCGTGTCTATGCCCAAAAGGGGGGTGAAGAAGGTGCTACTGCCGAGGCAGCTCCTCAAACTGGTGCTGGCTCCGGCTCCAAGGATGACGCGGTTGACGCTGAGTTCGAGGAAGTTAAGGACGATAAACGCTGATCATGGCTGGGCCAGGTTTGAGAGGATCGGCCCGGAGGTGAGGCGGACAACAGGCGCAGCCTCACGGTGCGCCTGTTGTCGTTTGTGTGAATTGAGAATTTAACAACTAAAAGCTTGGACCCATGGCTAAACGAGATTTTTACGAGATTTTGGGCGTAGCAAAAAACGCCAGCGAAGCGGATATTAAAAAGGCTTATCGCCGTGCCGCGCAGAAACACCACCCCGATCGCAATCCCGATAACAAGGAGGCTGAGGATAAGTTCAAGGAGGCCAAAGAGGCCTACGAGGTGCTTTCCAATGCTCAGAAGCGTGCTGCTTATGATCAGTTCGGCCATGCCGGGGTAAATCAATCGGCAGGCGGTGGCCATGGGGCTGCCGGTGGAAGCGGTAATTTCAGTGACGTTTTTGGTGATGTCTTTGGCGATATTTTTGGTGGTGCGCGTGCCGGTGGCGGTGGCCAGCGTGTCTATCGTGGTGCCGATCTGCGCTACAACCTTGACCTCAATCTCGAAGAGGCGGTGCGCGGCACAGCAGTCAAAATTCGTGTTCCCACCCAGGTCAAGTGCAAGACCTGCGAGGGCTCTGGTGCCAAAAAAGGGACTAGTCCGGTTGGTTGTACCACGTGCGGTGGTCGCGGACAGGTGCGCATTCAGCAGGGTTTCTTCTCGTTGCAGCAGGCTTGCCCCCATTGTCAGGGCAGCGGCCAGGTCATCAAGGATCCATGTTCCGACTGTCACGGCCAGGGGCGGGTTCATGAACAAAAGACACTGTCAGTAAAAATTCCGGCGGGTGTTGATAACGGTGATCGTATCCGTCTGGCGGGCGAGGGCGAAGCTGGCGAGGCGGGTGGCCCATCTGGCGACCTCTATGTCCAAATAAAGGTGCGCTCGCACGCCATATTTACTCGCGAAGAGAACAACCTGCGTTGTGAGGTGCCCATCACTTTCACTATTGCTGTGTTGGGGGGTGAGATCGACGTGCCGACACTGGATGGCCGCGTTAAGCTGAAGATTCCTGCCGAGACCCAGACTGGCAAACTCTTCCGCCTGCGTGGCAAAGGTGTGCAATCGGTTCATGGTGGCGGTGTTGGCGATCTGATCTGCAAAGTTGATGTGGAGACGCCGGTTAATCTGAGTCGCAAACAGAAAGATCTGCTCGAAGAGTTTCAGCGTGCTATGGAGGAGGGGGATGGTAAACATAGCCCGCGCTCCAGTAGTTGGTTCAATGGCGTAAAAAAATTCTTCGAAGACATGACTCATCCCAAGCAATAAGCGCCGAGGCTATAAACGGAGCTATAAGGAGATAACATGATGCGAGTGGCGATTGCCGGTGCCGGCGGGCGCATGGGGCGAAACTTGATTAGTGCATGCCATGAACACGCTGAGTTGACGGTGACCGTAGCCACTGGACGCCCCGGTAGCAGTTTGGTCGGTTGTGATGCGGGTGAGCTAGCAGGTATTGGTGCACTGGGCGTCAAGGTGGTGGATAACCTGGCGGCTGCCACAGATGATTTTGATGTGCTGATCGACTTCACCTCCCCTAAAGCAACCCTCGATCATCTGGCTATCTGCCGGGCGGCGGGCTGCTCCATCGTCATTGGCACCACCGGTTTCAGCGCTGAAGAGCGCCAACAGATCGCTGATGCCACCCAGAATATCTCGATTGTCTTCGCGCCCAACATGAGTGTCGGGGTGAATCTCTGCCTCAAACTACTCGATATGACAGCGCGAGTGCTGGGCGATACGGTCGATATCGAGATCATCGAGGCCCACCATCGCCACAAGGTTGATGCCCCCTCCGGCACTGCCCTGCGTATGGGGGAAGTAGTGGCCAGCGCTTTGGGCCGTGACCTGAAAGAGTGCGCTGTCTATGGCCGCGAAGGCCACACTGGCGAGCGCGACCGCAAGACCATCGGTTTTGCCACGGTGCGGGCAGGGGATGTGGTTGGCGACCACACCGTGCTCTTCGCCGATATCGGTGAACGCATCGAAATTACCCATAAGGCCTCCAGCCGCATGACCTTCGCCAACGGTGCCGCGCGTGCGGCTGCTTGGCTCTCTGCTAAAGAGACCGGGCTTTATGATATGCAAGATGTGCTGGGTTTAAAGGATTAATTATCCAAGCATTTTGTTGTTTTTGCCGAGCTGGCTCATGGACAGAAGGGGCGTTAGTAAAGTAAAATCCGCGCAACCGTTAAGTACCGTATTTTTAGAACGCACAGCGGGGTGGGTCGCAAGAGCCATCCCGTTTTGTTGCAACTAAATCTTGGAGGATGAGTTGGATAAGTCGGCCCTTTTAGTTTTAGAAGATGGAACGCTGTTTTACGGGAAGTCCATCGGCGCAGCGGGGCAGACCATAGGGGAGGTTGTCTTTAACACCTCTATGACCGGCTATCAGGAGATCATTACCGACCCCTCCTACTGTAAACAGATTGTCACCCTGACCTATCCCCACATTGGTAATACTGGCACCAATGATGAAGATGAAGAGTCTCCCTGCATTGCCGCCAGCGGCTTGGTGATCCGTAATCTTCCTCTCGTTGCCAGCAACTGGCGCATGAAAGAGACGCTGGACGCTTACCTTAAACGTCATAACGTTGTTGGCATTGCCGAAATCGATACCCGTAAATTGACCCGTATCCTGCGTGAGAAGGGTGCCCAGAATGGCTGCATCATTGCCGGAGATAATCTTGATGAGTCTGTTGCTTTAGCAGCGGCCAAGGGATTTTCAGGGCTCAGTGGTATGGATCTGGCTAAAGAAGTCACTGTTAAAGAGAATTATCAGTGGAACGAGGGCAGCTGGGTACTTGGTAAGGGGTATTCATCACGTGATGCCGCTGAACTGCCCTATCACGTGGTTGCCTATGACTACGGTGTTAAACGTAACATCTTGCGTATGCTGGTGAATCGTGGCTGCCGTCTGACGGTTGTTCCGGCCCAGACCTCTGCAGAAGCGGTGCTGGCGATGAAGCCTGATGGCGTTTTTCTCTCTAACGGCCCTGGCGACCCTGCACCTTGCGACTACGCTATCGAGGCGATTAAAAAAATTGTTGCCAGCGGTACCCCGACTTTTGGTATCTGCCTCGGCCATCAGTTGTTAGCATTGGCCAGCGGTGCCAAAACCTTGAAGATGAAGTTTGGCCACCATGGTGGCAACCATCCGGTCGAAGAACTTGCGACCAAGCGGGTGATGATTACCAGCCAAAACCATGGTTTTGCGGTAGATGATACGACCCTGCCGACCAACTTGAAGGAGACTCACCGTTCGCTCTTCGACGGTTCTCTGCAAGGCATTCATCGCACCGATGCGCCCGCCTTTAGTTTTCAGGGACACCCTGAAGCAAGTCCTGGCCCTCATGATGCGGCGCCACTTTTTGACCATTTCATTGAGCTGATCAAAGCGCCCGCCAAGTAAGCTGGCCCCACCCAGAACAACACGACGAATGATTGAGTAAGCGATGCCAAAACGTACCGACATTAAAAGCATACTGATTATTGGCGCTGGTCCGATTGTGATTGGTCAGGCCTGTGAGTTTGACTACTCCGGCGCGCAAGCCTGTAAGGCGCTGCGCGAAGAGGGTTACCGCGTCATTCTGGTCAACTCCAATCCGGCCACCATCATGACCGACCCGGACATGGCGGATGCCACCTACATCGAGCCGGTCACCTGGCAGACCGTTGCCAAGATCATCGAGAAGGAGCGCCCCGATGCGCTGCTGCCAACCATGGGCGGCCAGACTGCGCTCAACTGCGCCCTCGACCTAGCCAAACATGGCGTGCTGGAGAAGTTTAATGTTGAGATGATCGGTGCCCGCCGTGATGCCATCAACAAGGCCGAAGATCGTGACCTGTTCCGCAAGGCGATGATCAAAATTGGTCTCGACATGCCCGACTCCTCCGTTGCCCACAGTATCGAAGAAGCACTGCAGGTGCAGTCGCGCGTTGGCTATCCAACCATCATCCGCCCCTCATTCACCATGGGGGGTAGTGGCGGTGGTATTGCTTATAACAAGGAAGAGTTTTTGGAGATCTGCGAACGTGGCCTTGATCTCTCGCCCACCAATGAGCTGCTGATCGAAGAGTCGATCATCGGCTGGAAAGAGTATGAGATGGAGGTGGTGCGTGATCACCAGGATAACTGCATCATCGTCTGTTCGATTGAAAATCTCGATCCGATGGGTGTTCACACCGGCGACTCCATCACTGTTGCACCCGCCCAAACGATGACTGATAAGGAGTATCAGATCATGCGTAACGCCTCGCTTGCTGTGTTGCGGGAGATCGGAGTTGATACCGGCGGTTCCAACGTTCAGTTTGCCATCAATCCGGAAGATGGCCGCATGATTGTGATAGAGATGAATCCGCGTGTCTCGCGTTCATCGGCGTTAGCTTCTAAGGCGACTGGTTTCCCAATTGCCAAAGTGGCGGCCAAGCTGGCGGTGGGGTACACCCTTAATGAATTGAAGAACGATATTACTGGCGGTGCGACACCGGCATCGTTTGAGCCAAGCCTCGACTACGTGGTCACCAAGGTGCCGCGTTTTACCTTCGAGAAATTTCCACAAGCTGTAGCGACACTCGGCACACAGATGAAATCTGTGGGTGAAGTGATGGCCATGGGGCGCACTTTTCAGGAATCGTTACAGAAGGCGTTGCGTGGTCTGGAGACGGGTGTTGATGGCCTCGATGAAGTGCTTGATACCTCGCTTGATCCTGAAACTTTAAAGAACAAGCTGCGTCACGAACTGCGTATTCCCGGTCCTGATCGTCTCTGGTATGTGGGTGATGCCTTCCGTCAGGGTTGGTCAGTCGATGAGGTGCATGAGCTCAGCCGTATCGATCCATGGTTCCTGGTGCAGCTCGAAGATATCGTTAAGAGTGAAAACGAGGTGCGCGCCCAAGGTGTGGCTGCGCTCACTAGAGACCGCATGTTTGGACTCAAACGTAAGGGCTTTTCTGATCGTCGTCTAGCCAAAATGCTAAACATCAGTGAGGGTGAAGTACGCAACAAGCGCCATGCATTGGGAGTGCGCCCAGTCTACAAACGTGTTGACTCTTGCGCCGCTGAGTTTTCGACCGCGACTGCCTACATGTACTCCACCTATGAGGATGAGTGCGAATCAGCACCGACTGATAAGCAAAAAATCATGGTGCTGGGTGGCGGCCCTAACCGCATTGGCCAGGGGATCGAATTTGATTACTGTTGCGTTCACGCGGCGCTGGCGCTGCGTGAAGACGGTTACGAAACCATCATGGTTAACTGTAACCCTGAAACGGTTTCGACCGATTATGATATTTCTGATCGTCTCTATTTCGAGTCGCTGACACTGGAAGATGTGTTGGAGATTGTGCACAAAGAGAAGCCGAAGGGAATCATCGTCCAGTACGGAGGTCAGACTCCACTGAAGTTGGCGCGTGCCCTGGAAGCTGCGGGTGCGCCGATCATTGGCACCACTCCCGACTCCATCGATCTGGCAGAAGATCGCGAGCGCTTCCAAAAGCTGTTGCAGAAGCTAGGGTTGCGTCAGCCGCCCAACTGCACTGCCCGCAACGCTGATGAGGCAGTGGAGCGTGCCCGCGAGATAGGCTTCCCTCTGGTGGTACGCCCTTCATACGTCCTAGGTGGTCGGGCGATGGAGGTTGTCTACAGTGAAGAGGGGCTACTCAATTACATGAAGAATGCGGTGAAGGTCTCTAACGATTCACCCATTCTGCTGGATCGTTTCCTCGACAACGCTGTCGAGCTTGATGTTGATGCCATCAGTGATGGCACTGATGTTGTCATCGGTGGTGTGATGGAACATATCGAACAATGTGGCGTGCATTCCGGTGACTCGGCCTGTTCATTGCCACCTTATAGTGTCTCTGCCGAACATCAGGCCGAGCTGCGTGAGCAGGTGGTGAAGATGGCGCGTGGTTTGAACGTGGTTGGCCTGATGAATGTGCAGTTTGCGATTCAGGATGAACAGATCTACGTGATCGAAGTGAATCCACGCGCCTCACGCACTGTGCCGTTTGTCTCTAAGGCAATCGGCAAACCACTGGCCAAGATCGCAGCCCGCTGCATGGTTGGGCAGACGCTCGCATCGCAGGGTATGACCAAAGAGATTGTGCCTCCTTACTACAGTGTTAAAGAAGCGGTCTTCCCCTTTGCTAAATTCCCTGGCGTTGACCCGATTCTGGGGCCAGAGATGAAATCGACGGGTGAGGTGATGGGGGTGGCGGTTACTTTTGCAGAGGCATTTGCCAAATCTCAGATTGGCGCTGGCGTTGATATGCCGCGCAGTGGCCGCGCATTCATCAGCGTGCGTGATGCTGACAAACGTTATTTGGTCGGTGTTGGCCGGGATTTGGTAGAGATCGGTTTTGATCTTTGCGCCACACGTGGGACGGCCAAAATTTTGGAAGAGGCCGGCGTCCCTTGCAAGCGAGTTAATAAGGTCGCCGAGGGTCAGCCCCATATTGTTGATATGATCAAGAACGACGAGATCGATCTGATCATCAATACTATAGAGGGGCGGCAGACAATTGCTGACTCTTATATGATTCGCCGCCAAGCGCTGCAGCATAAGGTCAACTACACCACTACCATGGCGGGTGCGCGAGCCATGTGCATGGCATTGAAGCATAATGCTGAAAATGGCGTTAACCGTTTGCAGGATTTACATAAGGAGGTTTCTGCATGAGTACGATTCCAATGACAGCCATAGGGGCTGAGCGTCTGCGTGAAGAGTTACATCGTCTCAAAACTGTTGACCGTCCACGGGTAATTCTGGCAATTGCTGAAGCGCGCGCCCATGGCGATTTGAAAGAAAATGCCGAATACCATGCCGCTCGCGAACAGCAGGGGTTCATCGAAGGACGTCTCGCTGACTTGGAGGCACAGTTGTCACGGGCTCAGGTGATTGATATCACCAAACTGCCTGTTTCTGATCGTGTGGTGTTTGGCGCTACCGTTGAACTCTCGGAGGATGAAAGTGGACAGCAGGTGACTTATCAGATCGTTGGAGACCTAGAGGCGGACATCAGCAAAAGTCGCATCTCCATCAGCTCACCTATCGCTCGTGCCTTGATCGGTAAGGAGGTGGGTGACGTGGTCGTTGTGCGAGCCCCTGGTGGTGATAAAGAATATGAAATACTCGCTGTGCATTACGTCGAATGAATAAAAACATTCTATTCAAGGGTGAACAACTGTTACAGACACTCTGGGTCGGTGGGCTGTTCTCTATTGGTTATCTCGCCGTCCCTATATTGTTCAACTCACTGGATGATCGACGTCTGGCAGGTGAAGTTGCAGGTAACCTATTCTCGGCCATGAATGTCGTCGGTTTTGTTTGTGGCGGCATCCTGTTGTTGAGTGCGCTCATCTTAGCCAAGGATGGCTGGTTGAAGGTGCGGCGGGTGCAGGTGCTGTTGGCGATGTTGACCCTAGTGGCTATTGGTGCTTTGGTACTACAGCCGATGATGCAGGATCTCAAAGCGACTGGATTGCTTCCAGAAAGCGATGAGGCGAGCCAGTTTGGTCGACTGCACGGCATCGCATCAATGATCTATCTGGTGAACAGTCTGCTGGGGCTTTATCTGGTAGTGAAGTCTAGAGCGTAGGATCTGTTAAGAAGGGCCGCATCCTGTGTTGTTGATGCGGCTCATTCTGTTCAGCATATTCTGATGTGATAAATTAGATATGGATCTTGGTTTTTTGCAGATTGCGGCGGTAAATCAGGGCGACATGACCGATGCGCTGTATCAGCTCTGAATTGGTGCGTTGGCAGAGTTCTGCGATCATGGCATCACGATCTTCGCGCTCTTCGGCATGAACCTTTATTTTGATTAGCTCATGATGAGAAATAGTGCTGTCGAATTCGGCACAGACGGCGTCAGTTAGGCCATTGCTGCCAATAGTCACTAGTGGTTTGAGGGTGTGGCCAAGTTTGCGCAGCTGGCGCTTTTTATCTTCGTTTAAAGGCATTTTCTAAGGGTAACTCCATCATGGCCCAACCAAAAAGAGAGCCAAGTTTAGCACGTAAACGGCGTACTTTCACTGTGGCCGCGAGCCCGTTTAATGGCGTTAAGCTCGACTTGGCGTTGATCGTTGTAGTGGGTGTGGTGGTCTGGTTGATTCATGACCGCTTGATTGAAAATGGTTTTGGCCAACTACTGTTTCTTGCCGGTTATGGTCTCGCTGCGATGGTTTGGCTAGTGGCGAAGACGCGACGTATAGAACGGTCGCAATACGCTGAAACGGGTATGTTTGATGGCAAAGAGTAAAAAAAGTAGTAACCGCTGGCTTCAGGAGCATGAGTCTGATTTCTATGTGCTGAAGGCGCGTCAGGATGGTTATCGATCACGGGCAGCCTATAAGCTACTAGAGTTGAATGAGCGTGATCGTTTGGTTAAGCCCGGAATGTGTGTGGTTGATATCGGGTCCTCGCCAGGGAGTTGGTCGCAGATTGCCGCAAAATTGGTCGGGGATAAGGGGCGTATTTTTGCGCTAGATATTTTACCTATGGACTCGTTGGCCGATGTAGATTTCATCCAAGGGGATTTTCGGGAGCAGTCTGTCATGGATCAGATGCTGGGATTGATTGGTGATCGTGAAATTGACCTTGTAATTTCGGATATAGCCCCAAATATAAGCGGTATGGCCGCGATGGATCAACCGAGGGCTATGTATTTGGTGGAATTGGCGCTAGATCTTGCGCGTCAGGTATTGAGTCCTAATGGGGTTTTTGTGGCCAAGGTGTTCCAGGGCAGCGGCTTTGATGAATATATAAACGAGGTT
>JAYUTP010000117.1:0-2171 GCA_043755075.1 Tenderia sp. (SeqCode) | reverse complement strand
GGCACTGGGCCGCACTGTCGACACCGCCATACCGCAGTGGGTGAACCTAGACCCCCTTGACGGCGCCGACAAAGGCTCCTTGGTCAAGGTGGAGGTTGGTCCGGTCGACATCAACGACATTGTCGGGCGCAGCAGAAAGGTGCACATCAAGGTCACTTTTCCGACAGACATCAGCAAGCGCAACGACCCGTTTCCAGCAGTCTGGAAAACCACCAGCATTACGGACGCGCTCACACCCGTCAATGCTGCTGGCAAGCCCGGCGTCGATGAACTGGTCTATGACATGACCGGCGCTAATGCGCTTGAAATCGCCGCTAACAGTGACCGGGTCGAGTTCTACGTCCAACTGGGCTTTGCTGGCGGCGTGTACTGCAAGATCGAGGTCGGCAGCGTCGCAACGGCATTGACCGACGACAAACTGTTCCTGGAGTCATGGCGGCGCCTGCAGTTTGAAACATGGCAACCCAAGACTGACGGTAACGCGGCCACAAAACTGTCCTCGTGGACCATGGGCGGAGTCGCCGGAACGCCGGGGATTTCCGCCGCCGCTACAGGCCACATCTACCAGACCTTTGCCGGAACGGCTACAGGCACCCGGGTAGAACGCGACAAGGCTTGCTATATCGATTGGCAGCAGTCACAAGCAGGCTTTTACACAAGGGAAACTCTAGAGGCGCAGGCTTGGATACCCGTGTCTGGCGGCGCATCCGGCACCACTGCAACACTGATTCCATCTTGGGATGGTGCCTTCTTCGAGGAGGCCGCCGGAAATAAAATCACCATTCTGACCTGGATGCAGATGGTGAATTTATTGAGAACCTTGAACCCAGCACCAGCCTCGATTGTCAATCAGGTTATATTTGCCGACTATATCGCAGAAGCGGAACCTTGGAGTCAGGTATTTACACTTTCCAGCCCTGGGGAGATTACTCCAGATAAGAACATGCTGCCTTGGAAGATTGATAGCGGGTCGGTCGCCGCTGATTCCATAACGGAATTTAAATGGCGACCACAAATCAAAGGACCGACCGGCACTTGGGCGTTTTCAGGCGTCTGGCGCACGCTGAACACAAAATCCGATATCGATGCCCACGTCAAGATCTTAAAAGCCCGCAGCATACAATTCAGTATGCCTGTCGATCCAGGGAGACCAGACTATCCCGGAACATTCAAAAGTCAACCGGCCAGCAGTCCTCCACCCGAAGTACGTTTTAAGGTCAATCTGACAGGAACGGCTTGGAGCTGGGAGGGACTGAACGGCTGCGCCGCGCAGGGGTATATTGCGATGAACCGATACCCGCCGAGTATGGGCGCCGTGGATCCAATTGGTCTTACGAATGTCGTTATCCACGAAATCGGTCATAACATGGGGCAAGCCTATGCCGACAAGTCGATTGACTCGACGTTCGGCCGGTCCCTGGTGAACATGATCCCGGGAATCCCCAATCCACTATCCGTTGCTAGCGGTGGCGATTTATACGGAGGTCACGGCCATACGGGCACTCACTGTGCGCATGGACTGTCATCCAGCGACAAGGCCTGCGCGGACTATGGCAACATTGGCGGCAACGACTGCGTGATGTATGGCGCTGACGACATGACGCGTAGCGCCAAGGCCATGTGGTGCGTTAACTGCAAGGCCTACATCAGGGGAACCCATCTCAACAACGTACGGAAGTCTTGGTCTACATAGATTAAATTCCTACTTTGTATAACTTATCGCGTGGTTGTCAATGATCTCGAAAAGCGTATTTGCTGCAATTTTTGCGTGTGTGGCCAGCTTCCAAACGGAGCCCTATGCGGCCCACGAATCAATGACCAAACGCCATCAATCACACAGACCTTCCGAGGCAGTCATAATGTCCACAACGCACCCATTCGAAATATCTGATGAGGATTTTTGGTCAAACCCGGACAAGAATCTATCCAAGCTAGCCGGAACTCGCGTACGCTCAGATATTTCTGGCATCATTTCAGATTCTCCGAAGAAAATTCCTCTCGACCAAAGGCAGGAATGGCCCTACCTCGTGTTGCAAACCGGTGATACCGAGGAACTGTACAAAGTGAGGTTCGCGGATCATGCGATCATAACCGCCTTCTGCCCCGTAGAGGCTGTGCTTTACGCGGCCAAGGCGGTATCAAGAATGGGCCCGAGAGTACCGCCTGGCCCT
>JAYUTP010000116.1:0-7272 GCA_043755075.1 Tenderia sp. (SeqCode) | reverse complement strand
GCAAGGTCTGAAACAGGAAGAGGCGGCGAAACGGCTGGGGATCCCCAAGGGAACACTGGCGGGCTGGATGTCAGCGACGAAGTCGTCCACCGTACCAGCAGCCCCCGGGGCTCGTACAGCTGCGGAGCTGGAGACAGAGAACACCCGGCTGCGCAAAGAGCTGGCCGTGGCCCGGATGGAGCGCGATATATTAAAAAAAGCGGCTGCGTACGTTGCAAAGGAATCCCTGCCAGGTACGCGTTCATGAAAGAGCATCGACGCCAGTACCCCATCAAGATCATGAGCCCGGTATTCGAGGTCTCGCGAGGCGGCTACTACGACTGGCTCAAACGGGAACCCTCGGCACGCGCCCAGGAGAATGAACGGTTGAAGATAGCGATTCGAGCCTTCCATAAGCGCTGCCGTGAAATGTATGGCACACGTCGGCTGCAACCGGAACTGAAGGCGCAGGGATTCATCGCAGGCCGGGACCGTATCGGCAGATTGCGCAAGGAGATGGGGATCAGCTGCAAGCAGAAGCGCAAATTCAAGGCCCCGACGAACTCAAATCACACCTTGCCCGTCGCCCCCAACCTGCTGGAGCAGAACGTCAGCGCCACGCGCCCCAACCAGATGTGGGTGGCCGATATAACCTATGTAGCCACCTTCGATGCGTGGCTCTACCTGGCGGGCATCAAGGACCTGTTCAGTTGCGAGATCGTAGGCTATGCGATGGGAGAGAGAATGACGCAGGCGCTGACAGGGCAGGCGCTCTTTCGTGCGGTTCAGAACAAACGGCCCGAGGTCGGACTCATCCACCACTCCGACCGTGGCGGCCAGTATTGCGCCCACGATTACCGCCGGATGGTGGAGCAGTTCGGGAGGCAAGCCTCCATGTCACGGCGAGGCAGCTGCTATGAGGGCCTGCCCCACGAAGTGCTTTGGGCACAATGCCCCCATGGAGAGTTTCTGGGGCAGCCTGAAAAATGAACGGGGGCATCATCGACGTTACACCACCCGCGCTGAGGCTGAGGCGTCGATTCGGGAGTGCATCGAGATTTTTTATAATCGCCAACGACGCCACTCGCGCCTTGGCTATGTGGCCCCGGCTGTGTTTGTGGATAATTTCAACAAACAGCAGGCGGGTACTTGAAGTGGGTGTGTCCGTTATTGACAGTGCACCTCATACCGTGTTGGTAGCGATGTTGGTGACTTGTGATCAGAAAGTTTTCAATAAACCCGCCTATTGATTCGGCAGTCAAATAGATTAGGCCAGGCTACTTAGTTGCAGTGGCGAGGGGAAATAGTTGCCGGTAATAACCGAGCTGGCGTCTGAACACTACCCTGTCGATTGGCTGGAATATTTCATCAGCAACCGTTGGCTGGATCGCTTTGATAGCGACATCAGGGAGCTGTGTCTTCCATGGGACAATAGCCAGCCCCTTTGGCAGTTCGCTACTGCCGTAAACAGTCATCCCTTGTTTAATCTCCAATACCTGCTCGGCACTGACACTGGCAATCGTGCAAACAGCAAGTGTAATGAGGAGTGTGAGCTGTGATGAAAAGCGCATAATCACCCTACTTGGTCTTACTCGTTTGTGAGGCCTGCTGAGTACGCTGAATCAGTTCCGAAATCCACATGACGACTTGTGAATCTTTGTTGCCCGTCATTTTTTGATACTTGCTATAAAACTCCAATGCCTTCTTGCCATCGAACAGGTAGAGGTCGTATAGAACCCCCAGATTAAGGTAGGCGTCGGAATAGCTATCATCGGCTAAAATGGCTTGATTATAAGCGGCAAGCGCATCATCAAAACGCCCCAGCTCACGGTAAACCATTCCCAGACGGTTCTGCGCCGCCGCATGTTTTGGGTTGAGTTCAACAGCCTTGCTCAGGGCCTTTTCCGACTTATCCAACTGGTTCATCTTGTGATAAAGAATACCGAGATTGGCATAGGCACCGGCATACTTTGGGTGGGTCTCGGTGAAGGACACAAACTGTTTAATGGCCAGCGGATAGTTAGCTTGGCGCATGGTAGTGAGTGCCTGCTCATACTCCTGTTTGAGTAACGCCATTTGCGCTGCCATTTGCCTTTGCTGTTGCGGCGTTGGCCCGTCTATTTTAGTTTGTTGGGTACCACAAGCGCCGAGCAATACAACCAGCAGCAGCAAACCTGTTTTACTGTAGTTCTTCAACAATGTTGGCCCCCTTTTCAGCTTTGGAATAACGCACGGGCATCAGCGCTTTGAGCTTGCCATAACTCTTTTTGACCCATTGGTCATAGAGCCCATCAGGGGCACGTTTGGTATTGGATTCAAAAATGGCGATAGCCTTCTCTTCAAAGGGAAACGCCTGCTCTTCGAGCAGGACATCATATTCCTCCAGCTCCTCCTTGCTGAGCCCCTTGGGACGCTCCGACGCCATCAGGCTCGTACTAAGCTGATAATAAATTTCACCGATGCGGTAGGTGGAGGCAGTCACCACCTCTGCAATACGATAGTTAGCCGCTTTGTTATAGGCGCTCAACGCCGCTTCCATACGGGCTTTTTTGAGCTGGAGATTCTGTGCCAGCGGCTCCACCAACTGGACTTGTTGAAACTCACCAAGTTTGATGTCAGCCAGATTGAGAGCCGCCTGCGCCACCAAAAAGCGAACGCGATCATTATGGCCGGGATTGTCCAGATCGTCTGCTGCCACCAGTTGATCGAGCATGTCACGGTGCTTCTCCTGCAGCCCCAACGCCGAATAGAGTTGAATGAGGCGATAGCGCGCTTCGACCTTGCGGCTATATGGATCGGGGAACTGCTGCAGGTAACGTTCATAGGCATTGGCACTGCGATCATTGAGATTTTCCTTCTCATAAATTTCAGCGGCATGCCAGGCGGCCTCTCGGCGCACATCAGTGGCGTAGTTTGCCGCAGCGATATGCTCATACTGCCCTGCTGCCTTCAAACGATCACCTGACTCCAAATAGGCCTGCGCTAGCTTGAGCGGTATTTCCCGTTGCAGATTATGATTAGGATAACTGTCACGGAAATGTTTGAGCACCACAATGGCCCGATCCCACGCCTTCATGTCGATCAATAATGTCGCGGCATCATACTCGGCTTGGACACGGATATCGCTTTTCGGAGCCACGGCGGCAATGCGCTGATAATCGACCACCGCTCCGGCCAGATCACCCGCCGCCTGTTTCTCTTCCGCCTGTTTGTAAACCGAGGCTGCCAGCCACTCAACCATTTCGGGTGTAGTGGTGTTATGTCTCGTTGCTACTTTTATCAGCTGCTGATAAGAAGACTCGGCCTTGGCATAAGCGCCCTTATCAAAATCAACATGGCCGTTAACAATCCAGGCCGACTGCAGTAGATCGGGCGTGGCTTTATCCGCCAAACTGATGACCCGCTGCGCCAACAATTGTGTTTTGTCATACTCCTTGGCGCTGTAGGATTCCTGCGCCAAGGCGGTCAACAGGGAGGCCATACGCGGATCGTTGGGGTAGCGCTCGGTATAGCGTAAAATGCTGGCGATCTGTTGTTTACTCAATTCCGACTGTTTAGCCGAATCAATCTCTTTCAACTGTTCGCGATAGGCTAGAAGTGCGGCATAACCAGCCGCCTGTCCTCTGTCGTTGTTCGGGTAGTCATAGGCGATTTTTTCATACTCTTTGATGGCATCGCTGTAACGATTAGCTTCATAGAGCAGGTCTGCCAACAGGAACATGACCTTGGGCGTATCGTCATCATTAGGCACTGCGCGTAGATAAGTACGGTACCAAGTTTCGGCCAAACGATAATCAGCATCCTGCTTCTGATTTTGCGCCAAGGCGTGATAGTGCGATGTAATTTGTTGCAGAATAGTTTTTATCTTGGGTATTAAACGCGCATGAACTTCGTCGCTGTAGTTGGCCCAGAAGCCGGTATGTGGGCCATAAATCTGGATAAAATGTTTCTTGGCACCGAGTGATGCGTCAGGCATCGCGGCCAGGTTGTAAACATCGATCAGCTTCAGTTTAAAAAAGGCAGATTGCGGCTCAGTGGCGTAACGGATCGAATAGGTGATATAGATGTTGGCCGCATCTTGAAAACGCTTTTGGCGTAGATAAAAATCGGCAAGGGTCGTGTAGATAATATGGTCATAATTTTTACGGCCGTGCTTGTTAATCAGCGCCTCAATATGATCAATATTATTGATGTATGAAAAAACCAAGGCGATGGCATATAGCGTGTCATCAACCAGCTCCTGATCGGTCTGCGCCACTGGCGGGGCAACAAAGGGATCAGGGTCCAGTACCAATGGCTCCAGCATTACATCGAGCAGGGTAAGAAACGAGGCCAGCGCCTCATCATAGCGATCGAGCTTGAATAAATTCCAACCATTTTTATGTAGTGCTAACTCATAAAAGTGCGAGCTTGGACCAAATTGAATGACGCTCTGGAAGGCTTTGGCCGACTCCTCGTATTCAACGTCGAGAAAAAATATCTCGCCACGACGAAACTGCACTTCATCGTAAAGTGGACTGCTGGGATACTCCTTCACTAGCTGCGTCAATCCCGCCATCGATTCGTCAACCATTCCAAGTCGCTCATAGGCTTGCGCCAACTGATAAAGAACCTGATCATTGCCAGCAAATTCAGGATAGCTTTTGAGCAAGTTCTTATAGATATCAATTGAGACGTGATACTCCTTGATCTGGCCTGGCGTCGGCGCTGCGGCCTGATCAATCTCCTTCTGCACGCCGCCCTCCAACTCTAGGTCGGCGAGCCGCTTCATGGCGCGGGCGCGATAACGGTTATCGACATCTAACTCCATCACCGAGCGGTAATATTCGATCGCATCCTCACGGTCGACTGTGACCGGTGCATTGACATCAATCACCACCGTTGGTCTTTCCAGATCCAGCAACGTCAGCTCCTTCGTGCCGCTACAGGCAGCCAGCAGTAGTGCAACTGAGGCTGTCAGAAATATTTTAAGCTTCATTGCTGTTCCCTTGGTGCATGTAGGGCACGATCGTAAATCTGGGCGGCGCCAAACAGTGCCTGTCCTTGGTAATGTTTAATCCGTGCCTCAGTGCCTTGCAATGCCGTCATCATCAACTGCTTCAAGTGCTCTTCATGTTGCTGCACCAACACCCTGGCCTGTTGGTGCATACCAACCACCTGACTACGAGTAATCTTGATGACCTGGCGATAAAGCGTTAAATCATTACTAATACGTGGCAGCGCTGCCGTCAGGGAACGGCGCTGTTGATCGCTCTTCACTAAAACTTCGTCAAGCTGCTCGAGCTGACGTTTGACCTGCCACAGCCGCGCCGGATATTCTGTTTCCAACTGCCACAGCAACATCCCCTTAAGCAGCTCATACTTACGCCGCTGTTCGCTAAGGTCCTCGCTACCCTCAAGCCGCTTCAGCCGCGCCTCGATCCGTGCCAGCCCAGCCATGAGCGATTGTTCATCACTCGCTGCCAGGGCGCTGGCATCATTGACGACCTCAATATCCTCAAGCCGCTTTGCGTGACGGTAGCGTTGCTGTTGAAGGCTGTTGCCATCCAGTGTTGCCAAAACACTCTGGGTCTTGGGCAGACGCTCTTCGTAGGCGGCTTGACGTGTATCCACCATCGCTTCATAGACATCAAGATCACTCTGCCAGCGCAGCAGATTTTTATCTAAAAAGAGCAAGTCACGGTAATTGCGCAACGTCTCCTGAAATTCATACCCCGCCATGACCTGATAGATATAGGGGCCAAGCATAGCGCTGGAGTTGATCTCAGGTCGCCATTGCCAACCCGCCTCAGGATTTGAGCTGTCATCGACAAGCTCTTGTGCCAGTGCAACAAAATCCATGCCGGAGATAATCCCTTGCAGAACATTCAGCTCACTATTGTAGATGTTGATCGCTTTTTTATAGTGATCAGCCGCCTGGCGGCGATCGCCAAGCTGAGCAAAGGTATAAGGTATGGCTAAAAGTCCTTCCAAGACAGCCGGCTCTGCGGCGCTGCGCTGCGTTAGCGACAGCCAGATCGAGAGCGCCGTCGCGCCGTTACCGAGGCCAACCTCCACCCACCCCAATCCCAGCAAGGCCTGGCTAACAAAGGGGCCATGCAGCCCCACCTGCTCAAACCATACCCGCGCTTGGGCAAACTGCTCGCGGCGCAAATAACTGTAACCTAATGCAATATTGGCTTTATCACGTAGAGCGGAACGCTCTGAACCGCCCGTAGTATCGAACGTGAAACGCTCTGCATCGCTCTTAACATCGAACCGCGCCAGAGGCTCCAGTAGCTGCCGCCCCTCGATCTCATGGCCTTGGCGGATCTGCTGCATCGCCAGATTATACTGGACATAGTCGCGCTCCAAAGTGTCACGCTTGAAGTCAGTCAACACAACCGCTGCGTCGGAGTATCGCTGCTGGTGGTTTAGCAGCGTCGCCTCCAGCAACCGCTTTTCATCCTGCTGCTCGGGTGATAGTGGCGTGCTTATTCGCCCCAGGATCTCTTCGGCCTTGGCCCCATAGCCACGCGTCTTGTAAATCTCGGCCAACGCCAACCAGATACGGTTGCGCAACAGCGGATCAAGAGAGTCACTTTGACGCTCCAGCAGTTGATTGAAGCTCGTCTCGGCATTTTTCTGCATGCCATAGGAGAGATAGAGACTGCCAAGTAAAAGCTCAGCCTCACCAGCATGATGCGGCAAGCGCTTCTGATGTTGCGCGGCGCGCAGATGGGTGATGGCGGAGAAATAATTTTTCTGATAAAAATCGAACAGCACTTGGCCGTAGAAGGGATCTTTGACCGCTTGCGGGAGTGGCTCAGCCGCACGGAGGCTGCTCATGGCCGAGCAGAGCAACAAGCAGCCAATAACAAGACGACGCATCAGCTACTCCCAGGTGCTGATGGTGAATTCGGGCTGTTCTGTGGCCGTTACATCACTTATTTTGAGCTGGATAAACTTGGCTTCAAGCCCCTTCTCAAATTCAAAGCTAGCGGCACGGCGATAGTCACGGCCATTGGGGCCCTTGCCGGTAAAAAGAGCCACCAGCTCATGTTTGCCGCTGCGCAGATTTTCGACATGCAGCTTCTGCACACCCCCTTTCGCCAATGCCGCCACTTCGCGATCAGTATATAAATAGTGTGTGACCACTTTACCATTGATCTTTAGCTCCACCGCATCAAGGGCAAAAAAGACGCCACTGTTGATGGCGAGGAAGATGGTGGTCTGGGTAGTGGCGGGAAAGAGCAGCGCCTCCTCCAATACGAAGAGATCACGATTGAGGTCGAGCACCTCTTTTTTCAGGTT
>JAYUTP010000115.1:0-2240 GCA_043755075.1 Tenderia sp. (SeqCode) | reverse complement strand
CCGGCGGCGGCCCAGTTCTCCACCGCATAACTGGCGGCCTGCGATGTCATGTAATCCGCGCTACCGTAAAGACGCCGTAACTCGTCGCAGAAGAAGAGGGTGTTGGCAGTGCCGTGACGACGCTTGCCGATGTCATTGAAGCCAAGACCGAGCTTTTCCGCCATCTTCAGCAACCATTCGAAGTGGGCCGCCTTGAAACGGAATTGACCGCCTTCAACACTGCCTTCGGTAGCGACAAGCTCAGGATCGTAACCACCCGGCTGCTGTTGTGCGGTAAGCGCCTTTTTGGCGTTGAAGATGACGCCGATCTCGTTGGCGAGAATTTCTTTCGAGGCGTGCATCCCCTCCAGCGTATCGGCGTTGATGGTCTTGTAGAGCTGGGCAATGAGAAAGAGATTGGAGAAGACCGAAAACTGCACCACAAAGTCAGCAATCTGCGCGCTGTTTTGCTCGCCGCGCTCAAACCAGTTGCAGTAGTCGTTACAGGTGATGATGCGATGGCTGAGTAGTTCTCTGTTGATACGCTGCTGGAAGCTGAGAAACTCTCGGGCCCGGTCGAGTGAGTAGCCCGCTGTTTGATTGGCAATGGCCTGGAGTGAAACTTGTGTCAGTCCAGTGATGCCGTTCTGCGCTGCCAATTGATTCAGTGCGGCGGAGTCGATTGTCATGATCTGTTTCTCCTTTTTACGTACTACTCATAATCTGGCTGACGCTCTGGCGCCGCTTGTTGAAACTGTTTTAGCGCCATGCCGTTGTCGTAGATCTTGCGCAGTGTTGGATAGGGCTCAAGATCACACTCAAAACGTTTGGCGTTATAGAGCTGCGGTATCAGACAGGCGTCGGCCATGCCCGGCTCATCGCCAAAACAGAATGGGGTGTGCGGCGAGGTGGCGATCAGTGTCTGCTCCAACGCCATCAACCCTTCAGCGATCCAGTGGTGATACCACTGCGTGCGCGCCGACTCATCCTGCTGCATCTCGGTTTTCAGGTAATCGATCACCCGCAGGTTGTTGAGGGGATGGGTGTCGCAACAGATGATCTGTGCAAATGAGCGGACCCGGCCGCGCCACTCAGGCGAGAGCGGCAGTAGTGGGATAGCTGGATAACACTCCTCCAGATACTCGATGATCGCCAGAGATTGGCTAATGACAACGCCATTATCGACCAGTGTTGGAATCAATCCTTGTGGATTGAGTTTGCGATAGCTGGCGCTGTTATTCTTGCCACCCTCTTTAAGCAGATGGATGGGGTGGGCTGTGTACTTGAGTCTCTTTAGGTTAAGCGCAATACGGACTCGATAGGCGGCCGAACTACGATAGTAGGTGTAAAGGGTGATGTTGTTCATGTGTGAACCTCCTGTTCAATGGTGCCAAAGATTGATTCTCCTTTTGTATCTAACATCTCTATGACCACACGATCACCATTACGCATAAAGGGTGTTTTGGCCGCGCCTGTGGCGATGATCTCCAGCACGCGCTTTTCTGCTAAACAGGAATAGCCACGGCTGACATCACTGTTGGATACCGTGCCCGAACCAATAATCGTACCGGCACTCAGTGGCCGCGTTTTGGCGGCATGGGCAATCAACTCGGCAAAGCTGAACTGCATATTCACACCGGCATCGGGCTTACCAAACAGTGTGCCGTTGAGATGGGTCAGCAGTGGCAGATGGAGTTTGTCATCACGCCAGTGATCGCCCAACTCATCGGGTGTCACCGCCACCGGTGAAAAAGCAGTGGGTGGTTTTCCATGCAGAAAACCAAACCCTTTCGCCAATTCTGCGGGGATGAGATTACGCAGCGAGATATCATTCACCAGCAGCACCAGCCGGATGTGTTTGCTGGCCTGTTGTGGTGTGATGCCTTGCGGCACATCGTCGGTGATGACGGCGACTTCAGATTCAAAGTCGATGCCCCACGCTTCATCTGAAATAATCGGATCGCGCGGTGCTAGAAATTTATCTGAACCGCCCTGATACATCAGTGGCTCGGTGTAAAAAGAGTCCGGCACATCGGCGCCGCGCGCCTTGCGCACACGTGCTACATGGGGAAGATAGGCGCTGCCATCCAGCCACTGATAGGCGCGCGGTAGCGGTGATGCAACGTGAGTAAAGTCGACAGCCTCGCCAGTCATCGCGCCGTTGTTGAGTGCGGTGTACTGCTGTTGCAATTCAGCTTCATACTCAGGCCACTGCTCCAGTGCCTGTTGCAGTGTGGCAATGTGTTTGGCGCGACAGTAAC
>JAYUTP010000114.1:0-8409 GCA_043755075.1 Tenderia sp. (SeqCode) | reverse complement strand
CCACCATTGGCATCGGGTAGCCAAACATACTGGCAACCACCACTACTAGCATTGATACGATAGCGACGATCAAGCCAGCCATCAGGAAGCCACCCATGAAACTGAAGTCCTTCTTGGTGACCATGACATAGGCTGACAGGGCGACAAACACCGCCCCGGTAGTCCCCAGCGCCTGCATCACAACTTGGGCACCATTAGGCATATTCAGATAGTGGGAGAGCATGGGCCCTAGTCCAAAACCAAGCAGACCTGTGATAGCAAAAACCACACCCAAGCCCGTCGCAGAGTTGGCAGTACGAGGCAGAACAAACCAGATCAGCCCCATTGCCACCAGCGAGCAGACAATACCGGTAAACATGGGTGGGTTGATCGCCATGGAAATACCGGCGGTCACGGCGCTGAAGAGCAGGGTAATCGCCAGCAGGGTATAGGTATTGCGTAGAACCTTGCTGGTGGCGGAGGTGTCAACGGTTGTGCTGTTAATAACTTGTGCTACGGGTCTCATTGCTATCAAGCTCCTATTTTTAGATAAATTCGTTAAAAGCGTTTAAAACCGAATGCAACGCTTATGACACTATAATAACATTAAAGGTTCCAGAGCAAAGAGCTGGTCTGAAAATTGATTATGAGGCTTAGGGTAAAAAATATTTTCGTTAACCTCTGGAAATCCCCTTAAATTTTGATATCATCTGTCCCCGGTTTGGAGAGCTGGCAGAGCGGTCGAACGCGGCGGTCTTGAAAACCGTTGAGGGGTTAAACCCTCCGGGGGTTCGAATCCCTCGCTCTCCGCCATTTTTATATTATAAGTTGTCGTGGGTTTACACCTCCGCCCATTACTTCGCATAATGTATATTATGTTAAATCATAAATAGTTAAAATCGCCACAACACCGCATAGCCCCTATTTCACTCAACGGGAGGTTATGTGTCATGGCTATTAAGGTCACTTTTGTGAGCACCAAGGGCGGGGTCGGGAAGACCACCTGCACCGCGAATGTTGGGGCAATTCTGGCGGATCTGGGACAGCGCGTGCTGCTCATCGATGCCGACATCCAGCCCTCGCTCTCCAGTTTTTACCCCCTCTCCACCCAGGCACCACTGGGCTTGGCTGAACTCATCACCCAGCCCACCACCACCGATGTCATCAGCCAGACCGTGATCGATAATCTTGACGTCATCGTCTCCAACGACCCGGATGGCAAACTACAAAACTGGCTGCTCTACACCCTGGATGGCCGTGTCCGCCTCAAGCACATCCTGGCGCGGTTGGACGACCACTATGATTTCATCCTCATCGATACCCAAGGGGCCGTCGGGCCACTGCAAGACGCCTCCGTGCTGGCAGCGGATCTACTGGTCTCACCGATCCCGCCCGAGATCCTCTCCGCCCGTGAATTTTGCCGCGGTACCCTCGATATGCTTGATCGGCTGCGCCCCGGAGCTTTCATGGGGGCACCGGTACCACCGCTCAAAGGACTGGTCTACCGCCAAGATCGCACGGCCGATGCCAAACGTATCGTCCAAGAGCTGAGAACCTTGAGCTTCGGCCCGTCGCGAGGACAGATCACCATTCTTGACACGGTCATTCCCGCCGCGGTCGCCTACCGGGAGTCCGCCACCCGCCAGATCCCGGTCCATCGCCTGGAACCCCGGCGCGATGCAGCCGCCAACGCCCGCGACACGATGCTGGCGCTGGTTCATGAGCTGTTCCCCCACCTGGCCGACCTGGGGCTGCCAACGCAGACACACCGCGTCGCCGCAGCTCAATAAACAAGGAGCGAGTAGATGAGTACCTTAAAACAAGAACAGGTTCGCACCAGTCTGCTGGTCGGCAAGTTCGGCGACCGCAACGAACTCCCTCCCCCCGGCGACCCGATCACCTCCCTGCCCATGAGCCTGGCGGTCGATCAGGTCAAACCCTATGACGGCAATGTCCGGCTGGTGCCCAACCCCAAATGGGATGAGCTGCACCTGGCAATCTCGACCCAGGGTCCCAACGCTGCTGGGGTGCTTCTGATCACCCGGCGCCCCGGCGATGAACGCTACATGATCGCCCGCGGCGGCAATACCCGGCTGCAGATCATCCAGGCGATCGCCCAGAGCGGGGATACCCGCTTCAAGGCCGTGCAGTGTCTGTTTCACCCTTGGCCGGGCGAGGCCAAGGTGTTGGCGGACCACATTGCCGAAAACGAGAATCGCGGTGAGACCACCTTCATTGAAAATGCCCTGGCACTGAAAGCGCTACGGCAAAAAATAGAGCAAGAGGCCTCGGAAGCCATCAGTCTGCGTGAATTCGAGCGCCGCTTGGTTGACCCCGCCTTTGGTTTCGGGCTCAAGGTATCGAAGAGCCAACTCTACCGGCTTCAATACGCGGCTGACTTCCTCTATCCATTGATTCCCGAGACACTCAAGGCCGGGCGCGGGGCAAGTTGAGAAGATCCAGAAACTAGAGACCCTGTTCGTCAACTATTGGCAACGCCGCAGCGGTGATCAGGGGGGCGATGACACCTTTCGCACCCTCTTCTCGGTGGTACTGAGTGAACACGATACCCCTAATTTTTCATTGGACGTTGTCCGGCAGGCGCTGGAGATTCGTCTCGCTGAGATGCTGGATCGGCCACTCCATGATATCCAGGCCGGCCTGGCTGGGTTGGAAGCCGGGATCGATATCGGCGACGACACCACGTCGATCAATATCGCCGCCATCACGCAACGGTCAATGCAGGAGGGGAAGAATTTGTCCCAGCCTGGGACAGCGTCCTCCCCCTCTCCACGCTCCCCCGTCACCTCATCACATCCTGGCGGACACTCCCCTGCCTCCAACTCAGCGGGTCAGGTATTCCCCGAAGGGGCGTTTTCCACACCCTCGTCCGCGGACGAGGGACTGCCTGCCTGGCGTCATCAGTCATGGCAGCTGGCCCGCCAGCTGGCAGAGCGTCACGGACTGGAGGGCTGCATTACCGCATCAAACTCCACGGGACTGGGATTTTTCGTCGATCTGCCAAGCCACCCGATCGCCGACTCGCCCGCCCCTTCCTCGCTCTGGTGGCTACTGGTCGGTCTATCCGAGCAAATGGCCTATCTACCACACACCGACATCAATCATGTGACCTGCATGCCGGACAATGAGCTGCGAAATCGGGTACTGAATAACCACTGGGACGAGATTCATGCGCGGGTCGGGCGCGGCTCGTCGTGGATCAATCTACCTCATCTGCTCGAGACTACCGAGGCGGATACGGCGGCGTTTATGGAGTTGTTTAGGGTCTTGCGGTGCCTTCGCCGACATGCGGAGTCTGACGTCTGGAATTAATGACAAGGATAAAGGGAGTCATGGAAATGAATGATAAGGGTAAAGGGAGTCATAGAAATGAATGAACAAGAAGATAGGTATCAAGTATTTGAGGTAGTGATCCGGATGGCCGTCACCGCCTATGAACGCGGCGGCATGGGCGCTGTCCAGCGCATCGGAATCGAGGGGATGACAGAGGAGGATCTGCAGCGATTCAGCAATATACCCCTCACTGATATTCGCAAGTTGGTCGCCGCGCCGGTCTTCCCGATCGTGGCGGTGGCCGTCAGTAGTCAGATGGAATTGATGTGGAAAATCGCCGAACGCCGCAAAGATGAGCGACAGGAGCAGGAGGTGTTGATACTGGCAGGGGCCTGCCTGCCGCTGATGGCCAGCGAATACGGGATGAGCGGCGAAGAGTACGCCGGTCTACGTCAGCGCCTGAGCGTACGCAGCAACGGTCGCCCGCCGCTGCTGTCAGAGACCGAGGAGGCAAATTTAAGTCGACTCTGGACATCCCTTCAGGGGCAACCCACGAAACAGCGCTGGCTAGCGATTGCCCAGGCGGGAATTCCGCTGCATTCGGCCTGGGCAACCATCCAGAAAGAGCGGGCGGAGGCGGCCATCCACCAAGAAGAGGATAAAACCGATCCTACAGGTGAACGGTGATAATGGAACAATACCCACCTTCACCCAGGATCGCGGCACTGCTCGAGTATATCGAGCGCACACTCTCCGAAACCCCTGCCTCGTCATCGGCCGCCGGGGCGGCGGCCGATGACCGCGTTCTATTTATGGGGTCGTGGCAATCCACGATCCCGCGTCTCATTCTCCACGATACCGTCCTGAGCGCCGAGGCCAAGGTACTGTGGGGGCTCTTGAAGGACAGCGCCAGTCCAAGCACCGCCGGAATCATTCCGTCACAGGAGAAGCTGTGCCGCGAGATCCCTATCAGCAGCCGAACCACCTTGCGGGTGGTGATCGCAGAACTACGGGCTACCCGCCTCCTGACGGTCTATCCGCGGCCACGCACCCAGTTAGGTCGTATTACAGGCCATCTCTATCTTCTGCACGATGAGCAGCTGACGCTGAGCGATGCCCTCTGTCTGGATCCCGACTATCTGCTCTTCCTGCGGCAGACCCGCCACCACGGTCACCGCCGGGTCCGCCTGCTGGCGGATGCCATCCTGAATACGCTGAATATCCAGATTGACCAGGCGATCGATGTCCTTGCCCCCTCCACCCTGGAACATCGGGCCGCCCGTCATGAAGCCCAGCAAATCATGGAAGCCCGTGACACACCTCTATCTCAAGCAGTACCGGATGACAATCCCTTCTTCCCGGCAGGACGCGCTGGAATAGCCGCCATGACCATCCAAAATCCAGCGATAGTTCACCATGGTCAGAAATTGACCATGGACAACAGTTATAAAGAACCGGTGTCTATATACAAAAATCACCATGATCAAAATTTGACCATGGATCAAAATTTGACCCATGGTCAGAAACTGACCATGGAGGAGTCCCATAGTAGTAGTAGTTATTTTAATAATAATAAAACAACAACTACCACCCCTACCCCTCCTCTCGTTACAGTTCCCGTTGCAGTTGCGAATGAAACCGCCAGCCTCGTCTGGCCAGCCACACTGTCGCAGGCCGAACGCGAGTTGTGCATGACGTTGCTGGAGACCGTGTCAGCCCAGTGGTGGCAGAACATCCTCGACGAACTCGAAGGGCGGATTCGCTGGGGCAATACCCAAGGCGATCCCTTGCGCAACAAGGTCCGCTGGCTCAAAGCGCTCTGCGACGATACCCGCAAGTCGGGCCTCTTCACCCCCGCACTGGGTGAGACCGTCCGGGCGGAAAGGACGAAAAAGGCCGCCAATCCGACGCCCCCAGCGGCCGCCCCTTCCCCGCCAAAGCCGATCGACAAAGACCTCGCCAAGGCCGGGATGGCGAAATTGCTCAAGGTGCTGGGGCGATGAGAGTCCAATCCCACGGTGGGACAAAACCCAGATCATTCTGTGGGAATCCGCCCCGCCAGGGGATTACCCTCAGGGGGCTGGAAGTCTGTCCCAGGCTGGGACAAAACCCGGATCATTCTGTGGGAATCCGCCCCGCCAGGGGATTACCCTCGGAGGGCTGGAAGTCTGTCCCACGGTGGGACAAAACCCGGATCATCCTGTGGGAATCCGCCCCGCCGGGGGATTACCCTCAGGGCGCTGGGGCAGTGTTAACCGAGGCAGAAATTATTATTCATTGCTGGAAAATTGGCAGAGAGCTTCTGCCAGTCACAACCGTAGAGTGGAGAAACCAATATGTCTGAAAACATTGTTCATTATCGCTTTCAGGATGAAGATCCGGGTCGGTTACAGGGGGATGCTGCCCTGATTGTGCATACCCGTCATGCCATTACCCTGGTCCGGGGCCGAAAACTGACCTTATCGAAAAAGAAGGAGAAATTCCAGAGCAAGAATCCCCGCATCCCCGGTCTGATCGACTTTGGCCGCCAGATCCAGGTGGTCTCGATGGCGGCGGGCGCCGATGACCCGCTGGCCGACTGGATGTTGATCCGGGTGGAAGAGGCGATGGAGAAGGCTCGTACGGTGATCGCTGAGCGAGTGGCGCAGGTCATGAAAGCGCTGAACCAGCGGCCCTCAGTGCACGTGACACTGGCCCAGTCCGAGGCCCCGGTGAAGGTGCGGCTGGCCTTTGGGACGCCGTATACCTACCAGGCTTCCTACCTGATTGAGGATTATGACCGGCTCTGTATCGCGGCCCTGACCGCGACTCATGTGGCGCTCCTGCGCCGCGATGAGGCGAGCCAGATCATTGAGAGCTGCGCCAGTTTGTTACGGGGTGTGTTGTCCCTCCCCTTCAACTACACCTACCGTCTCCTGACGCGGACCGATGTGCTGCAGAACAATCAACGCGCCATCCAGGCGATGGGGCTGTTGGCGGAGGTGCCGCCCGATGTGATGAGCGGCGAGCGCCGTGCCATGAATGCGCCGGAGGTGAAGGTCAAGGGCTCACGGTTTGTCGATAACACGCATGATACTGGGGCAGCCATCATGGCGGACGCTGAATCAGATGCCGCTGTGAAGTTGGATACTGGCCTTGGCGCAGAGAGTGGAGCGCTGGGGCAGGGAGATAATGTAGTGAAGGTGGTAGTTAAACGTACCCATAGGCTGGTAGCTAAACTTACTGAAAGTTCCTCCCTTTAAAGAGCCCTTTAAGGGTAAGGGGGAGCGGAGCTGGGAGATGAGAACAACATGACAACGACACTGAACACCGAAACCGGACTGTTACCCGTCGCCTTCCATGGCGACAGTCTGTTCATCGTGAACTACGAAGGCGATCCCTATGTGCCGATGCGGCCCGTGGTGGAGGGGATGGGGCTGGCATGGCAACCTCAGCATGCCAAGCTGACGGCAGACAAGGAGCGTTGGGGTGTCATCATTATCGTGACACCTTCGCCCGGAGGACCACAGGAATCTGTATGTATTCCACACCGCCGTCTGTTCGGCTGGCTGATGACTATATCCCCCAACAAGGTCAAACCGGAACTGCGGCAGAAGATCATCTGTTACCAGCGCGAGTGTGACGATGTGCTGTGGCGCTACTGGACGCGGCAGCGGGAGAGTGTTTCCAGGCAGGAACTCGGCCCCCTCTTCACCTTGGTCAAGGAGCAGCTGGGGCACAACCTCCAGAGCCTGAATGCCGCAATCGTGTTGCAGTGGCTGGTTGTCAATCAGACCGAACAGAGGAGGATTGAGATATCCGTGCGTCAGCTGGCCGGTGAGACGGGGGTCTCCAAGTCGGGAGTCTTCCGAGTGCTCGCGTTACTTGAGGGGCTGGGGTGGTTGAACTGGGAGAGGGATGCCAGGAGGATGCCTAGCCATATCAAGTTATTAACGGGGGCGCTGAACGAGGCGCTGGCACGCCAACCTGTGCGGGCGGCGGTGCATTGATGACCTGCGTGGGGGGCTGGAAGTTTGTCCCACCGTGGGACAAAACCATGGTCAAAGACAGGTTGTTGGACTGGAAACAGGTGTGACACGTGTCACCTAATGCAAGTCGAGGGAACGATTGATTTAATCTATGGGCGGTGTCATGAGGGTTTTCAATGGACGAGCATGGAAACCTGGGGGTAAAACGTTTATGTCTCAGGTTGCCTCTGTTTGGATAAAGTGACTCCGGGTACCTCCGCCCTGGAAATGGAGAACGATCTATTCCGTAGCCTGGGACACCTTTACGGTCAATATGTTTTTGTCCCAGCCTGGGACAGACATCAGGGAATGATTGGCGCTATTAATGGTCGGGGAATGACCGGAGTGATCGGGTGGATAATACCAATACTTCTTCAAACACCGCATCTCAATGGTGGCTTTCAATGGCGGAGGCCAGACACAGAGTACGTGTGTTAGAAACCGAGAAGGCGGGCATCATGCGAGCGATGGAACATCTGGCTCAGCGTTTTTCTCACACCTTTACACAATCTGTCGTTCGTCCATCAATTCAGAAAGTGGCGCAGGGACACGTCTATCTACGCTGGCGGTTGTTAGGCCACAGGGGCCACCAGCCCTATATCGATTTGGCGAGCGCGTCCGGGCGGTCACTGCTGCTAACACTGTCGGGCGATATGCAGCCGTTGCTGGTGCAGTATGGTCGCGAAGCGATGGCCCTGAATCTGGCCCATAGCGTGCGCCAGAGCGAATGGGTGCGTTTACGGCAATTTGTGTCGGATAGTGAATCACTGCTTTCATTCCGGGATCGGTGACACGTGTCAACGCTAAATAGAAATGTCCCCTTGCCTGCCAAGTAGAAATGTCCCCTTTACCTGTATCACCTCCGGTACTGATTACTGAGCAACGTTATGCCCCTCGGTGGCGGACTTGCCGATGGGTTTGTTTCTCCAAGGGTGATTCGCTGCCGGTTTGTGCCCCTTATTTGCTTGGCTGCGCTTTGCAAGCATCTTGTCTACCCGTTCATTGACAGCCTTGCTGTCGGCTTCCGGCCTCTGTCTTTGCGCTCTTGTCATCACCGTGTAGTCGAGTTTGCGCTTGCGCCAGCGCAGTTCCTGCGTGCCGTCAAAGTGTTGGTGCAATGTCACCGCGG
>JAYUTP010000113.1:0-10634 GCA_043755075.1 Tenderia sp. (SeqCode) | reverse complement strand
TGCCACTGCTTGCGACGCGCCCATGCCAGTTGCATCAGCGGCTCAAGGCTCGGTTCGCCATCGTTGGCGATAAAACCGGCGATGCGGCGGCTCTGTCTGAAGATGGGTGTCTGTGCCAGATTAGCGCTGATGGCAAGGGTGGCTTGGTGACGTTGCGCCTCGCTGAGCTGCTGGCGCTGTCTGCGGATCTGTTGGCGAATTTCGGCGCGGGAGGTGGTCACGGCGATGTTGGCTTCCACGGGGATAAAATAGAGAACACCCTCCACCTGTGTCGTTGTAGACATCAGACCTTGAACCAAAAGTTCAAGTGGGAACATACGTGAGTCATTAGGCTTTCCGACGAGCGGACATGCACACAGACTCAACGAACCCGTCCCCAGGGGTTTGATTTAAGGCTCAAAGGTTACTTAGCCTACCCCGGGCACGGCAGAGAGTGTTCAGTGGTTATGTTAGCCGATTTTAGCCCAACCTCCTAAAGGAAATGTCCTTGGATAAATATTGCATCCACTGTCAACTAGAATCGCCGTGCTGCGTTGTTAAAGATATGAATGGAGCGTAAAGGCGCACTATTCCCGCGCTGTCGCAAAGCTGCGCGAGCGGTTTGGAAAATTTCAGAGCATGCCCCCAGCAAAACGCGAAGCACTCTGCAAGCGTTGGCAGAAGATGCCGTCACAACAGCGTCGTGAGTTTGTTGAGCGGCATCGTGGTGGGCTGGAGCGTTGATAGGTGTGATGTTAAAGCAGGGTAGGCTGTGCGCACGTGTAGTTTGTTGCTATAGCTAATGTAGCAGTAGGTTTTTGCATAACCTAGACTCGACCGCCGGGTGCTGAAAACCGCATGTCCGATGGTGTGGCAGGGGTGACGGATGTAATTCTGTCACTCTGATCCGATCAAGTTATTCATCATTTTAGATATGACACGACACTGAACCAATCGCCGCCGTACTCGTTAAAAACACGCCGTTTCACCGTCAAAGCCGTGCCGAAAGCAGCAGATTACGCGGGGTGATCTGGCGGTCACAGAAGCTGCCGAGTTCTACGCGGTAACCCTGCTCATTGAGATAGCAGGCCATATCCAGCACCAGCCACAACTCTAGCGGGCGGCGTAGCGAATAACGCACCAGATTGAGGCGCATTACCTCGTGGCGCAGCTGCCACCCCAGCGCCTCATAGTGTGACCAATCAATCTTAGCGCCGATGGCAAATCCTTCACGCGCTGCCAGAGTGTGGCAGAAACCGGCAAAACCAAGCTGGAGCCAGACCTTCTCCACAGACTTGATTGGGTGGTAATAGTGTTCGTCGCTGAGATCGCGGTAGAGGCGGTCAAAGCCCAGCTTCCAGGCCATCTCCTGGTCGCGCTGACTGACCACGCGGGCGCTGGAGGTGACCGTCTCGGTGACGGAGAGGCGCAGGTCATCAACCCCTAATTGCAACGTCGTCATGGGTGTAAAGGGTTGATAGTTGCCGGTCTTGCCAAATTGCAGGTGGTAGCAGCAGGGGGCGATGTCAAAGGCGGGCAGTCGCGCGGCCACTGCTTGTCGCACCAGAGTGCGATGGAGTTCGCCACAGGCGTGCAGGGCGATGGCGTGATGGCCAGGTAGCTGGGCAATGGCTGCAGGGGTCAAGACATCGACCACTTCAAAACGCTGCGTCACCCGCGCCCGTTGCGCCAGCGCCGCGCCCGCGTCACAGAGCCCCTCATCCCGGTCGAGGGTGGTGGCGGGCTGTCGCCACTGCACTGCCAGCAGGCGGCCAAGGTGCCCCTTGCCGCCGCACCACTCCAGCAGCGGTCTATCTATAGGGCCGATGGATTGTGCGAACGATTCGATCTGGCTCCACTTGCGGCCGGGAATGGCCCAGCTGAGGTGCGGACTGATGGGGTTGAGGGGAGTGGTGATGCGGGGCTGCACTTCACAGAGCGCCGCGAACTCTGCCAGTTCCGGGATATGACCGGCGAGCAATTTGAGCAGTGCGGCATTATCCACATCCAGCAGCGCCAGCGCTTCATCGCTCAGCGCCAGCAGTTGCGCGGTCAGCGCTGGCAATCGTTGGCACCACGCGGGCCGACCCTTGTAAGGCTGGGGACGCCAAAGCCACTGGTATTCGCTCAGCAACGCATCAAGCTGCCGCAGGCGTTGGCCATTTTCGGTGCCAGCTTCGATAATGGACTACTCCACCGGGCGGAAGGTCTTGGCGGGAAAGTCGCTGACAAATGTCACATTCTCCAGCAGGGTGTAGCCGATGTTGTCGCTCATGGCGAAATGGGTCTCTTTGAAAGAGATGAGTCGCCCCTCGACCATACGAAAATCTTCGTAGAGGGAGGCAAACTCCAGCGGCTTGCCCGCCAGTGTCATCATCCCCCAAGAGGCCGTGATGCGGCTGCTCTCAAGATGCACCTCCATGAGGATCTTCAGCCCATCTTCCAGTTCCAGTTCCAGCCCCTCATAGACATGGCCGTTGTCGTCATCGCGCTGCCCCAGATTTTTGATTTTGTGGCGATGGTCGAGCAGCAGTAGCGGCAGGGCCAGGCGGCGGGCCTGGAGCTTGCTCTCCTGTACATAATCATCGGCCCCCGCCGCGCCATGATTCCAGGCCTGGTCGCCATCAAGCTGGCGTAGCTCGGTGTCATTTTCATATTGGGTATAGATCTTCATCTTGCCAGGATATTGATAGCTGCGGCTGGCTGTGCCGGAGTTGTGGCGGCGCTGGGAGTAGGTGCTGCCCTCTTGCTGTATCCCGACGGTGGTACGCCACAGCGCTTCGCCACCATACGTGGCGATGATCTTGTCGATCAAGGTTTGGGTATCATCCGCCTGAGCCGATAGAGAGAGCAGGGTCGATAACAGGATAAAGAGAGAGACGATTTTTTTCATAGGCTCACTTTTTCAATAAATAAATGGGGGCAAGGGCTCGATTATAATGCCATATCACCCTGCTATAACGCCCGATGTCTAGACAAAAAATGGCTCATCCTGCATATTGGCACGCTGTTTTTCAGTTATTCAGACAATAATTTAGAGAGAGTTGCGATGACCGATTCATGGGATAAAAAACAGGGTGGCGATAGCTGGGGCGTGCCTGAGGGGATGGACCCGATGAAGGTGATGCAAGTGGCCTCCGGCTACTGGCAGTCCTGCGTACTGCACACCGCCAACCGCCTCGACATATTCAATCTGCTCGATGGCCAGGCCAAAGACCTCGACACCCTGACCAAAGAGACCGACGCTGATCGCCGCTGTCTCGGTGCCCTGCTCAGTGCGCTGGTCTCCATGGAGTTCCTCGACCGTGACGGCGACACCTTCCGCAACAACCAGTTCGGCCAGACTTTTCTCGCCAGCTCCAGTAAGTTCTACCAAGGCGGCATCGTCTACATGTTCGAAAACTGGTACGAGGCGTGGGGCGGACTCTACAACACCGTCAAGACCGGCACACCGTCGGCGCTGATGCATCAGTCCTACAGCGACGAAGAGACCTACAATTACATGATGGGCATGCACAACCGCGCCTTGTCGCAGTCCGACGTGCTCACCAGTTTGGTCGATCTCACCGGCAAAAAGAAACTGGTCGATGTGGGTTGCGGCCCCGCCACCTTCGCCGTCAAATTCTGCGAACGTTACGAGGGGCTCAACGCCGTCGCCATGGACCGCGAACAGAATCTCAACATCGCCCAGAAAATCGTCGACGAATATAAAATGAACGACCGCGTTCAGCTATTACCCGGCGACTACAACACCGACTCACTCGGCGAAGGCAACGACGCCATGCTGCTCTCCTCCATGACTAACCAAGAGTCGCCGGAGAACATCAAAAAACTGCTGAAGAAGTGCTACGACTCCATGAACAAGAATGGGGTCATCATGATTCAAGAGCAGCTGCTGCACGCCGACAAAAAAGGCCCGCAACTGGCGGCGCTGATCGGCGTCAACCAAGTGATTAACACCATCTCCGGCACTTCATACTCCACTACCGAGATGGAAACGATCTTGCGCGAAGTCGGTTTTGTTGACATCAAGTCAGAGCAGATGGCACCGCCAAGCCCCTTCATTATGGTGAGTGGTTACAAGCGTTGACACGGATTTATTAAGTGAATAATAAAAAAGTCGTCCTAAAAAGACGGCTTTTTTGTTATTCGGTATTTAATTCCGCAAACCGAAAACAGTTGAATCGCATATCCATGTGTTTTCCCCCGCTTCCCGAAGGGACGCCATAAAAAACAAGTTCATTCAACCAAGATAGCCGATGCCAGATAGCGCGCTTCAAAGTCTTCGGCGGGTATGGGGCGTGAAAAATAGTACCCCTGTAGCACATCGCAGCCATGAGCACGACAAAACTCCGCCTGCTCGACTGTTTCCACACCTTCGGCGATGACTTCGAGATTCAAAATTTTGGCGACGCTGATCATGGCGGCCATGAGTTGATTATCTCGTTCGCCCCGACCGACCTTGGCGACAAACTCGCGGTCGATTTTTAGGGCATTAATGGGGAAGAGTTTAAGGTGTTGCAGTGAGGAGTAGCCGGTGCCGAAATCGTCTAGTGATAAGGTTACGCCGAGACCAGCCAAAGAGTGCAGTACTTTGGCGCACTGTTCTGTATTTTCAATGAGTGTGTTTTCAGTAATTTCAAATTCAATGCAGCCTGCTGAAAGTCCATTCTCGACCATGTTGTGCATCACTAGATCGACCAGAGTATCGCTTCGCATCTGAATGGCTGAAAGGTTGATGGCGATCGAGACACGTAAGCCCAAGCGTTCGAGTGCGGGTTTCCACTGTTTTAGTTGCTTGCAGGTCGTTTGCAATACCCAGTCGCCGATGGGTGCCATTAAGCCTTTTTCTTCGGCAATGTCCAGAAAGGCATCGGGGGCTAGCAAGCCGTGTATCGGGTGTTGCCAGCGTAATAGGGCCTCCATGCCAACCAGGACTTCACCTGTGGCAGCAACTTTGGCCTGATAGAATACTCTGAACTGATTGTGTGCAATGGCGCTGCGAAGATCATATTCGATACGAGTACGCCGCTGGACTTCCTGGTTCAGGTTGTTTGAGTAAAAGTGGGTCCGATTACGTCCCTCGCGTTTGGCTTGGTACAGGGCAAGGTCGGCGCACTTCATTAAATCAACAGCAGTGTTGTGTTCAGCATCAAGAATGGCAATGCCGATACTGGTTGACACGATTAGCTCGGTCCCCGCCACGATGATTGGGTCGTGCAGCGAAGTCAGTAGGCGTTGTGCTAATAACGAAACTTGATCGTCGCGTTTGATATCGTTGACGAGGACAACAAATTCGTCTCCACCTAGCCGCGCTAGCAAATCGCTGTCACGTGCAGCACCTGACAGCCGTTTTGCCACTGTCTTTAACAGTACGTCTCCTGCGTCATGGCCTAGGGTATCGTTGACGTTTTTGAAGTCATCCAGATCTAGTAAAACTACTGCTAGGCGTCCACTTCCGCGTTTTGTTCGGGCAAGCTCCATTTGTAGTGCAACTTCAAAGCAGTAACGGTTGGCCAAACCGGTCAGGCGATCACATTCGGCGATGTGTTTCAAATCAACCTGCGCCTGATGTAGCTTTTCCTCCATGGCGAAACGCTGCTTGGCTTGTCGTATTGCTCGTGTTAGCCGGCGTCCGCTGACCTCGTCTTTGAGCAGGAAATCCTGGGCACCGGCATCAATACATTGCTCGGCTAGGCGTTCGTCTTCTATGCGGCTTAGTACAATGACAGCCATTCGTTGGTAGGCGCTGGAGCGCATTTTGGCCAGAACGTCGATCCCGTCGATATCGGGCAGGCGATAGTCCAGTAGCACTGCATCGAACTCCTCGGTCAGCGCAAGCTCTAGCCCATGCTTGCCGGTGTTGGCTTCGACGACTCTACAGGTGGAGTCGGCGTGTTGGAGTAGGCGCTTGATCGCCATTCGGTCAAGTTCGTCATCATCAATCAGTAATATTCGTGTTGTGGTTGTCATATTGGGCCTCTTGGGCGCTTTTCATTCGTATTGCTATTGAGGGAGTTTCACTACTTTCCAGTATAAATCGAGCATCTTGATGATGTTCAACAGTCCATCTTCCATTCGCTGTTTTACGATATAGCCGGCGACGTGGTTCTGGTAAGCGGCAAATTTGTCCTGGTCGCTTTCCGATGTCGTTAGTACAAATATGACCGCTGCGGATAAGTCGGGATCATTGCGAACGGTTTCCATGAATTCAAATCCGTTCATCCGTGGCATATTGATATCGAGCAAGATGATGTAAGGCTTGCGGACTGTTTCGCCAGTACGCAGCATTTCTAGCGCTTCTACGCCGTCGCGGGCGCGCACTAAGGGGTTGAGTATTTTCAGGTGTTTGAGTGCGCGTTGCACAGCCATCGCATCAACGTCGTCATCCTCTACCAGAAACAACATGACATCTTTTTCGGTTTTATCCGCCATTGTCTTCATTGATACATCTCCTCATTGTAGCCTCGTTTGGCCAGGTAAATTGAAAACGGCTTCCACTGCTGCCGTCTGAAATTAGGGTAATAACCCCTCCGTAATACTCGATTGTCTTTTTGACGATGGCCAGGCCCATGCCGCTGCCCTCTACATCATCCCGCGGACGCAAGGTCTGGAAAATACCAAATACACGTTCTTGGTGTTCAGCAGCAATACCGGGGCCATCATCGGCAACCGTAAACGTATACCGATCCTCTGACAGACTGGCACTGACAGTGATGGTGCCTTGAGGTTTGTTGTGGTGTTTGATGGCATTGTTGATTAGATTTCGCAGCACCAATTCCAGCGGAACACGTAAGGTGACAAAGGTTGGCATCGGTTCGTGTACCTCCAGTCTGATAGATTCGGGATGCGATAACATGCCAAAGATATTTTCTACTAGGGTTCCTATGCTAACTGTTTCTAGGTTGTATGCTTGCCGTCCAACGCGGGAATAGGCCAGCAGATCATTAAGCAATCCTTCCATGCGATTGACACGTACGCGCATCAGGCGCAGGTTATTTTGCGTCTCTGGTGTGGTTTCTCCTATGTCCTCAGTAATCCAGGTGGCCAGTTGATCGATGCCTCGCAAGGGCGATTTTAGGTCATGCGAAGCCACATAGGCAAAGGTATCGAGCTCTTTGTTGGTGCGTTCCAGCGCCTCGGCATGACGAGCTAGGCGTTCATTGTTTTCTCTCGCTGCATGCTCTGCTGCGTGCCGCTCCGACACATCTACGATGGAGGCGAGTACCATTGTCCCTTCATTTGAGTCCACGGGGTTAAGGCCGATCTCGACTGGAAATTCGCTGCCATCTTTGCGACGGGCAAATAGAACCATGTCGGACCCCATGCCGCGTGCGCTGGGTGAACTAAAGAAGCTGGCACGTTGCCCGGGATGCGTGGCGCGATAGCGTTCTGGCAGTAGGCACTCCATCGTCTGACCAAGGATCTCATCGCGTGAATAAGCAAATAGTTGCTCAAACTTCCGGTTTACCATGCCGATGCGGCCATCCCGATCGACCATTAGCAAACCGCTGGGCGAGTTTTCGACTATCAGTCGGGTGCGCTCCTGTAATAGATTACGTTCCCGCAAATATCCTTTAAATACGTTGACGGCACGCGCCATATGGCCAATCTCGTACTGGTCGTCCTGATAGGGGATGGTGCTGTCTGTATTGCCATCGGTGAGTAAGCCCATGGATGTGCTCAGGCTGAGCAGTTGGTTGCGGATGCTGCGGGTGATGTAAAGCGAAACTGCAATGGCGAGCAGGACGGCGGCTCCTAACAGGATTAACATCAGATTGAAGGCATCCTTGCGTGCATTTCTAGATCGGTCGATAAGCATTTGAGCATCGCCGAGTGTGTTTCTTATAATGCGATCGGTCATAAGCTCGGTTGTGGCCGCCATCTGATTACCGTCATTGAGTGTGCGAATGGAAAATAGGTCAGCGCGTCCCTCGTTTAACAGACGAACACTCTCTTTGCCATAGAGACGCCATTGCTGAAAACTTGTTTTGAGTGAATCAATGTCCTCGGGACTCCCTAAGTAATTGCCGCGAACCACTTGCAGGTTGATATCAAATGCGCGCTCTTGGCTGGCGATGTCTTCGAGTGCGCGCTGTTTCTCTTGAGTGCTTGTATAGAGAACCAGATTTTTCATACTGCGATTGATTTGAATTGTATTGATTTTCATTGCCAGCGCAGCATTACTGACACGAAAAGCATGGCGTTCAAGCTTTTCGGTTAGGGCAGAAACGGAATCGATCCGCACTAGACTGGTCAGTCCTACAGCCAGCGTGATCATCAGCATTGCCGCGAAGCCGATGGCCATCCGTCCGTGGATGCTTAGTCGGGTGAATTGCATCTGTCGCTGATCGCGAATCGCGGCCAGCATTCCCAAAGAGAACATCACGAATGAAGATGCGGTGTGCGGTGCCATGCGGCTTAAATTGGCCCAGCCGTAGGCTGACTCCACTCCGAAAACATAGCCAGATAAGGGGATGACACTGAGGATTATGACGATAATTACCAAAAAACTGGATTCGAGGGGGCGATGTTTTGTAATTAACGCTAGCGCTGCACCACTCAGCAAAAAACATAGAGCCGTGTTTGGTGCCATACGACCGGGATTAGATGTATGTGTGGTGACATAGTGCTGCATGAGTAACTGGTCGATTCCCAAATCGACCTGTGTCAGATACTGAAACAGGGTGAGTCCGCCAAGCAAAGTAGCTATTAGAGAAAAAATCTGGGTCCAGCGGGGCTGGTTGAAGATAATGGAGAACAGCGCTGTACCTATCAGTACAAAACCCAATGCTGTGTTGTATTGCATCGGAGAGAAGTCGGCGCGTAGCTGAAACAGCTCTGGCAGATGCAGATGCCAACCCATTATGACTAACAGGCCTATGGTGATTACCATCAGTGCCGCGAATCTGGGCATAAGGCCGAGTTGCTTGTTGTCCATGTCCAACCTTCCTTGGAGTTTTTATCACAACTATCTATATCGTTGTTATTCGTATCAGGTTGCGTCACGCATGTTTGATTTGGTTTAGCGCTTTAGTTGAGATGAGCTAAAAACCTGACATTTAATGGGCGTATATCCCTGATTTGAAGTTGAGATAAATACATTTGGAGGTTCGCAAGCTGTCCACTCAATTTCAAGCCTTAACAGCTGTTTCGGTTTGATGGTATTTTTCTGAAGTTGAAAAAAAATGATTATTTCAGTGTGTTAATTGTGTAGTCAGCGTCTGGGGAGCCGATTGGCAGGAGATATCATTGCGTACTATTTTATTTTTACGTTGAAACGCACGGCAAATGTCGATTGCCACGGCACGCCAAGACTGCCATTAGCCTGACCTGTTACAGCACCCAAAGTAATGCGATCAACGCCCGCGGCACCGCCGGTATCCTGCGCGGAACCGGCATCACCGTCGATAGTCTCCGTCAGAAGAGTTCCTGTGCCTGAAGCAGTGGCGTTGAATATCACAAGATTGGTTGCCGAGTCCGCAGGTGGGGAGATCGCGCTCGTTCGGATTAAGCTGCCTGGTACATACTCAAATGCGGACTCGTCCAGCGCATCATTGATGCGTACGTCGGCGAGCAAGCAAGGGGTGGGGTTTTTAACATAGATGAGAAAGGTGATAGTTGTGCCCTTTGCCGCAACGACTCCAGATGTTAATGGAGCAGTACCGGCCGGTTCCCAGGCTTGTTTAACAATGGGTAGTGACGTGGCACCACCGCCATCGGTTGTTTTCAGAATTGTGCCATTCGAACCGGCGATATATCCGGTGTTGGTATCGACAAAATAAACGGAAGCGAGCGCAATACCAGAAACAGGAGATGACTGCGGAAACCAAGTTGTTCCACCGTTGGTGGTTTTGATAATTGCATCACCTGCGCCAACGGCCCACCCGGTATTGGCATCTTTAAAATGTACCGACGCAAGTTGTACGTTGGTCCAGTTTGATCCTCCATATTGCATGGCACTCCAGTTCACGCCGTTATTTGTTGTCTTCAATATCGTACCGCCTTGCCCAACGGCATAACCAATACTTGACGTTGGAAAATGTACCGACAGTAGATTGTTGGTTCCGACCGTTTGTGGCGTCCAGGTACTTCCTCCATTCGTGGTACGTAACAGTAGTCCAGCATTGCCGACGGCATGGCCATTATTGGCATCGACAAAAAACAGACTGTTTAAAGCCGTGGCACCGGTGCGCTGACTTGTCCAGACTGCACCGCCGTCCGTGGTTTTGAGGATCGTTTCACCGGCGCCAACCGCCCAACCGGTTTGGGGTGTAAGAAAATGGACACCATTTAGATTAACGGCGGCAGCAGTATCCGAATCCCAAAGCGCGCCGCCGGTTGTTGTGCGCAATACGGTACCGCCGTTGCGTGCGACGTAGCCGGTCTGTGCCTGAATGTCCAGATTGCTTGCCGAGTAGGTGGAGTTTTCTATATCAGCATCACGCTTCTGATAACCGTAGATGTAACGGAACGATATATTGCTGGATGGACGGCTAAGGCTGAGAATCTGCGCTGTTCTTGCCGCATCGGAATAGAGCGTCACGGTAACCGTCGTGGATGTCACCACCGCTTTGCCGTATATCGTTTGGTCGGCATAAGAGACCGCAATGCTCGCCGATGTACTGGTACCAGCCGTGTTATTGAACAGCCAC
>JAYUTP010000112.1:0-5239 GCA_043755075.1 Tenderia sp. (SeqCode) | reverse complement strand
CCCATCTTCAATAATGTAGCCCAGCTTTTTCAATTCGGCAGCCAAGGCAATAGCAGAGAAATGCACTTGTTGCGCAATGCCTTTCAAACCCTGCGGCCCGTGATAGACCGCGTACATACTGGCCATGATGGCCAACAAGGCTTGTGCCGTACAAATATTGGAGGTGGCTTTAGCGCGGCGGATGTGTTGCTCGCGCGTTTGCAGCGCCATGCGCAATGCCGGGTCGCCATTGGCATCCACCGATACACCGATGATGCGCCCCGGCATGGCGCGTTTGAATTCATCATGGCAGGCAAAAAACGCGGCATGTGGCCCGCCGTACCCCATCGGCACGCCAAAACGTTGTGTGCTGCCCACCACCACATCTGCGCCCCACTCACCCGGCGGGGTTAACAGCACTAGGCTCAATATGTCGGCAGCCACGGCGATGGACATGCCGTTGGCTTTGGCGCGCCGCACAAAATCGGCATAGTCATACACTTTGCCATCCACACTGGGATATTGCAGCAGCGCGCCGTAGATGCTGCCATCCAAGGTGACTGTTTTAAAATCGCCGATCACCAGTTCTATCCCCATCGGAGCAGAGCGAGTTTTCAATAAATCGATGGTTTGCGGATAACATTCGTGCGACACAAAGAATTTATTCGCCCCCTTGTCAATCGCCTCGCGCGAGCGGTGGCTGTATAACATACTCATCGCTTCCGCTGCGGCAGTTGCTTCATCCAGCAATGAGGCGTTGGCAATCTCCATGCCGGTCAAATCCATAATCATGGTCTGAAAATTTAGCAAAGCTTCCAGACGGCCTTGCGCGATCTCCGCCTGATATGGCGTGTATGCGGTGTACCAGCCGGGATTTTCTAAAACATTTCTTTGATTAACCGGCGGCACGATGGTGTTGTAATAGCCCAAACCAATATAGGTTTTAAATACCTTGTTTTTGGCCGCAATACCGCGCAAATGTTTGTGGTATTGATATTCGCTCAACCCGCCCGGCAGGTTCAACGGCTTTTTCAAGCGGATGGCAGCAGGAATGGTCTGGTCTATCAACTCATCAATCGAGCTTGCGCCAATCTTTTTCAGCATGGCAGTGACATCCTGCTCGCGCGGGCCGTTGTGGCGGTTTACAAATTTATCAGTGGTGATCATAGTTGGCCCTAATGTGCTTCGCTGGAGTCGACGCCAATGGCGTCGAGCATCGCGGCTACATCCCTCTCGGTATTGGGAATGAGTAGCATGGTCTGTTCTGCTGGCGGCTGTGGATGCTAATGAGCTTCTTCGTCAATCATGTCCTGATAGCTTTCGGCATCAAACAACTCTTCCAGCTCGCTGTCATCGGCAATCTTGACACGCATTATCCAGCCATCGCTGTAAGGATCACTGTTCACCAGACTGGGGTTTTCTGCCAGGTTCTCATTTACCGCCACGATCACGCCAGAGATCGGGCTGTAGACATCGGAAGCGGCCTTGACCGACTCCGCCACGGCACACTCTTCACCTGACTTCACCTCATCGCCCACTTCCGGCACTTCGACATAAACCATGTCGCCGAGCAGCTCCTGAGCGTGGTCGGTGATGCCGATGCGGGCGGTGCCGTCGCTCAGCACTTCGACCCACTCGTGGCTGGAGGTGTACAACAGGGTTTCTGGGATATTGCTCATGGTTTCGTCCTCTTGATTTAGCGTGATCGGCTATTCAGTTAATGGTCAGTTAATGGTTAATCAATCTTGATGCAGGGCTTGCCATTACGGGCAAAAGGCGGCTTGACCACCTGGCACAGCAGCATCTTGCCGCGCACCTCCACCTGGCATTCATCGGCAACTTCCGCCGCAACGCGAGCCAAGGCGATGGAGCGGCCGAGGGTTGGCGAAAAGCCGCCACTGGTGGTCTCGCCCATCGGGTCACCATTCCAGAAGACTGTCTGATGGGAACGCAACACGCCCTTATCCACCAGCACCAATCCGACCAGCTTATTCAAACCACCCTGCTTGCGCTGCGCCTCCAATGCCTTGCGGCCGATGAAGTCGCGGCCCGACGGCTCCCAGGCGATGGTCCAGCCGAGGCCCGACTCGAGCGGGCTGGTGGTCTCATCCATATCGGAACCGTAGAGATTCATGCCCGCCTCCAAACGCAGACTGTCGCGAGCGCCGAGGCCACAAGGGCTCACACCCTGCTGCACCAGCGCCTGCCAGAGCTTGGCCGCTTGGTCAGCCTGAACCATGATCTCGTAGCCATCTTCACCGGTATAGCCGGTGCGGGCGATGAAGAGCCCTTCGCTCTCGACGCCAAAGAAGGGTTGCAACGGGGTGGCGGCCTCGACCTGCATATCACTCATCACGGCGTGAGCCTTGTCACGCCCGGCGGGGCCCTGCACGGCAATCATCACCAGATCGCGGCGCTCATTGACATTGACACCAAAGGGCTCGGCCTGTTTCTCGATCCAGGCCAAATCCTTATCGCGGGTGCCCGCATTCACCACCATGCGGAAGAAGGTATCGTGCAGGTAGTAGACGATCAGATCGTCAATAACATTGCCATCCGCCTTCAACATGCCGCTGTAGAGCGCCTTGCCGCTCAGCTTGAGCTTATCGACATCGTTGGCTAGCAGGTATTGCAGGAACGGCTTGACCCGGTCGCCAGTCAGATCGACCACGGTCATATGCGAGACATCAAACATGCCCGCCGCACTGCGCACCACGTGGTGCTCATCGAGCTGCGAACCGTAATTGAGCGGCATGTTCCAGCCAGAAAAATCGACCATCTTGCCGCCACAGGCAACGTGCTGGTCGTAGAGCGGAGTGTTCTTAGCCATTATTTACATCCACTGTTGGGCTTGCCTGGGTGGTCAAAGACCGAAATGTGAGTTGTTGTCATAAAGTCGGCACCTTTAAAACGCAAAAAGGGCGACAGGTAAGCGCTAATCGCTTACCTGTAGCCCCTCTGTCCGGGTACCTGAGAGTTTAAGTCCATGGTTAGACTTACCCCTTCGGTGGAGCCCTCCATCACAAAACCAGGGGCTCGCTCTCCAGAGTCAACCACCGTCTGCGGTCCTGAGGCCTGAGCGATTCCGGGCGGGTTGCGCCTTCGGCGGTTCCGATCCTGTAGGATCGGGAACACTCTCCCCCAGACGGGTTAGGTTGAAGGCCGCACTATACCTTTAACCCATTCCAAAACCAAGAGAGCCACCGACAGCAACTACTAAATTAGAGTCTATATCGGGATAAAAAAATGAACCTTTTGTAAGGATTTGCCGCAACAACCCGACAACAATAGGGTCTACAAAGTTAGTAGTTAGTCACAGGAGCCCCTTATGCAACGACGCCACTTTTTACTCTCCCTGCTGGCCTTGGCCAGCACCCCGCTACTCTCCCGCCTCGCCCTAGCCGAGGGCGGCAGCAGCGATCTGATCGGAAAAATCACCAAGAGCGCTGCCGAGTGGCGCAAACTGCTGACTCGAGAACAGTACAACATCCTCCGCGAGGAGGGCACCGAGCCGCCTCACAGCAGTCCGCTCAACCACGAAAAGCGCCAAGGCAGCTTCGTCTGCGCTGGCTGTGAACTGCCACTTTTCACCTCTGCGATGAAATATGACAGCGGCACTGGCTGGCCGAGCTTTTTCGACGTCATTCCTGACCACACCGAGACCAAGCGGGACTTCAAGATCTTTTATACTCGCACCGAATACCACTGCGCCCGTTGCGGAGGCCATCAGGGCCACGTATTTGATGACGGCCCCAAGCCGACTGGAAAACGCTGGTGCAACAACGGCCTGGCGCTGAAATTCATCCCCGCTTAAACATCGTTTCGCCTAGGCTGTTCAAGCTTAATGTAATACCTCTGCATTACACTCGGTGAACTGCCCACTTGGGCAGTTCAAACGGGCTGCTCAGCCTTTATCGGATACAATGAGTTCTACCATCCCCGTAATGCCAAGCAGTCCCTGTGTTTAATAGTCGATCCCCCGAGGTTGCCCCATGCACCAGCGTTTCACACTCCATTTCTCCCACCTGCCTATCGTTCAGCGTCTGCTCTACACCGGCGCCATCGGTGTCCTCAGCTTTGGTTATCTGTTTGCGATGATTTATATCTTCGAGTCGCACCACAACCGCGATGGCAAGCCAGGACTCTCGGTGCAGGACATCATCATCGCCTACAGCGGCAGCAAAACCGGCACTAAACTGGAAAGCGCCTTGAAGGGGCCAATGTCGGGCATGTTGCCCGCTGATGAGAATGTTCAGATCATCGACTGGCTGCATGACGGCGCGAAACAGGAGAAATACGACGCCGGTCTCAAAGATATCTTCAATGAGCGCTGCATCGCCTGCCACAACAACCGCAACCCCCATCTGCCCGCGTTGGAGAGTTATGAGGGGGTAAAAAAGATGGCGGAGGAGGATCGCGGCGCTGATATTTTCACGCTGGTGCGCGTCTCGCACATCCACCTGTTTGGCCTGACCTTTATCTTCTTCATGGTCAGCAGCGTCTTTGTGCACGCCTATCTGCGCCATGAGTGGCTCAAGATAGCCATCATCGTTATCCCCTTTGTCTCCATCATCCTCGACATATTCTCCTGGTATTTGACCAAGCTGTACCAGCCCTTCGCCTGGGTGGTGATCGGCAGCGGCGCGTTGATGGGGATGAGCTTTGCCATCCAAGTGATCATCTCGTTTTACCAGATGTGGCTCTACACACTGCCAGACAATGTGCAGCAGCAGTTCTATTGCTCCATCCTGCCCGACAACAAATAAGAGGCTGCGCTGATGCTAGTGAAAGCCTGGACTCCCATCATGATCCTGGCGCTGCTGCTAATCAGCGGCTGCGACCCTGGCCCAGCGTTAGAAAGCACTAACGCGGCCGATGCCGCCGCCCCCGCGCTCGTCAAAATCAGCCGCGTGGGCGATCCTGTGGCGGGCAAAAAGCTGGCCGAGCGTTGCGCCAAGTGCCATGGCATCAATGGTGTCAGCGCACGGAGCGGCGCCCCCTTTATCGCCGGGCTGGAGCAGGAGTATCTGGTCCGTTCGCTGCTCGCCTACAAGAAGGGGGCGCGCAAGCATATATCGATGTATGAGGCCGTCAGCCCGCTCTCGGCGTTGCAACTGGCGGACATCACCGCCTGGTACGCTAGCCTCGACACTCCCTGGCGGGGGGCGGTGGCGGGTGAAAAATCCAAAGCGATCCTGCGTGACCAGGCCGCCCGCGCTGCCGCCAAGAGCGTAATCCACAGCTGTAACTCCTGCCATGA
>JAYUTP010000111.1:0-21301 GCA_043755075.1 Tenderia sp. (SeqCode) | reverse complement strand
TCTCGAACCATTCTGGCAGATCGAAATAGAACTCCGTGCCAACCCCCGTCTCGGTCGCATAATCGATATGTCCGTTATGCTGTTCGACAATTGCCTTGCTCACACTTAAACCCAGACCGGTACCGCCTTTTTCACGGGTATCCGAACTGTCCGCTTGGGCAAAACGCTGGAAGATGTGAGAACGAAATTCATCCGGGATGCCACTGCCCGTGTCGCGTATGGAGACACGATATCCTTCCGCCGGATTGCGACACACGGAGACCTGCACCACCCCCTGTGGCGGCGAATATTTGACCGCATTGGAAATAAGATTGGCAAAGACCTGCAGCAGACGGTGTTCGTCGCCCCAGACTAAAGCACATGGCAGTGCTGATTCAAACGTCAGCGTCACTTGATGTTGGCGGGCATACTCTTCGTTAGCCGCTAGCGCGGCCCCGGTGAGGGCGATAAGGTCCAGTCTCTTAAACTCAAACGCTAGATGACCCGATTCAATTTTTTCCAGATCGAGCAGATCATTGATCAACAGGGTGAGGCGCTCGCTGTTGCGATTGGCCATCTCCAACATCGTATAAGCCTTGGGTGACAACTCTCCCATCGTCTTTCCCAATACCAATCCCAAGGCACCACGGATCGAGGTCAAGGGGGTACGCAGCTCATGGCTAACCGTGGAGACGAACTCACTCTTCATTCGCTCGGCCTTCTTGCGTTCAGTAATATCGCGAACAATGCCCGTGAACATGCGTTTGCCGTTGACCATCATCTCACCGACGGCCAACTCCATCGGGAAGGTCACGCCATCTTTACGCTGACCTTCCACTTCTCGGCCGATGCCGATGATCTTGCGCTCACCACCGTTGTTGTAGTTATGCAGATAGCCATCATGCTGGCTACGGTAGGGTTCTGGCATCAGCATTTTGATGTTATTGCCACACACCTCGTCAGCCGCATAGCCAAAGAGTTTCTCTGCGGCCGGATTCAACGCCTCGACAATCCCCATAACATCGATGGTGATGATGCCATCCACCACGTTATCAAGGATGGCCTGGAGCCGTGCCTCACGGTCTCGCAACCCCTCTTCCGCCCGTTTATGCTCGGTGACGTCTCGCGCCACCGTGGAGATCGCGACGATGCCGCCATCATCATCCTTGAGCGGCGAGAGAGTTGCCAGAATGTCGATGCGACGACCATCCTTTCTGATGCGCTGGGTTTCAACATGGGGGATGCGTTCACCATTCCGCAGCCGTGCCAGAATTTTCAACTCCTCATCGATATAATCGGTGGGAACCAACAGCGTCACCGGCTGGCCAATCGCCTCCTCTGCCGTATAACCAAAGATTGTTTGCGCTGCGGGGTTCCAGTTGGTGATGACGCCCTCCAGCGATTTGCTAATGATGGCATCATCGGATGATTCAATAATAGACGCATACTGCTGCTGAATCCTTTCAGCCGCCTTGCGCTCGCTGATGTCCAGCCACAGGCCGACAATCTCCACTGGCTGACCTTGTTTATCGCGGACCAGCCGCAGATTATCCTGTATCCAACGATAGCGACCATCAGCATGGAGAAAGCGGTACTCATGCTGATGCTCACCGTTGGTATAGGTACGCTCAAGATCCTTGAGAACTCGCTCGCGATCACCAGGGTAGATATGCGAGGACCAGAAGCTTGGATCGCCCAAGAACTGTTGCGGTGAATATCCCATGACAGATTCAACCATTTCACTGATATAGGTAGCGCTAAAGTCCCCCGTTGGGTGGCAGGAGTAGATCACCCCGGGACTCAGTTCGATAAGATGCTGAAGCCGTTGTTTCTGTTCAAACAGCGCGGCTTGATCATGCAACAAGCGGGTCCGCGCCAACTCCGACTCAACGCCATCAGCAAGATCACGCAGAATGGAAAGTTGATCACGACTAAGGTCACGCGGCCGGTCATCGATAATGCAGAGGGTGCCAATTCGCAACCCTTCCGGTGAATGAAGTGGCGCACCAGCGTAGAAGCGGATTTTAGGCCCACCAGTGACCAGGGGGTTATCGGCAAAGCATGGATCGAGCAGGGCGTTGGGGACACACAAAATATCCCCCGCCAGAATGGCGTGACCACAGAAGGATATATTGCGCGGAGTCTCGGTGGCATCCAGCCCCTGCCGCGACTTGAACCATTGGCGCGCCGAATCGATCAGGCTTACCAGCGCGATGGGGACATCGAAATGACACTTGGCGAGCCGCGTCAACCGATCAAAACGCTCCTCGGGTGCCGTATCCAACACATTTAAATCACACAGCGCCGCCAGACGCTCCGTTTCATTGACAGGTATTTCCGGTTCCAGCATGTAATGCTCCGTTGTCTAATTTAAATTTTTTTAACCTGCCCAGCAGAAATAAGAATCTACCCGACTTGCGCAACATTGGGTGAAAAAATATTCACACCGCTAATCTCATGCATAAAGATAACGCACAGCAATGCTCGACTTAACCACCGACGATCGTCGTCACAATGCCTGAGGTATCGGCCAAAATTGATGGAAAATTAAACGACTTCAGAATCCAAGCAGCGTGGAATGAAAAAGAAACCGAGAAACCCGGTTATTAAGTAGGGCTGTCTTCTTCAAGGATAGCTTTAAAGGGTTCAGCCTCGCCTCTCCCGGCACTTGTTTTTATGTTGGCGTTGACTATAGTTTAATCGCTAGAGTTTTCTTTAAACCATACAATGACTATGTCATTGATTGATGTTCTATACATTTTATTAAGCATAGGGAGATGTCCAGTGAATGCTATTTCGAGAGCACTCTTATTGGCGGTTATTTTTTCAGCCTCATCTGGACAGGTAAGTGCTAGCACTATTCAATTCGATATATCGGGGCTCGATACACTTGGTCAAAACATGATTTTAGGTTTCGATTTTATAGATGGTGACGGGCCATCCAATAACGTAAAAATTAATCTTATCAATACTGACGGAACTGCAGGATCGGTCACCTTATTCGGTGGTGCTTCTACAACAGCAGATGGCTACCAATTGGAAGATTCAACTTTTTACACAAATCTATTGCTTGAGTACCTCGGGGCATCACAAATCAGTTTGCGGTTTGATATGACTAATAACGCGCCTGCCCCGGGAATGTTTGCGGACATGCTGGCCATCTATGTATTGGATGTTTTTAACGGATTGCCCTCAATATTCACTGACGAGCCACTCGGCACCAATGCACTGATGTCATGGTCAGCCTCTGGGGTTGATCAAGGGGAATTGCTTGTTTATGGATCTCTGTTACCCACTTCAGTAACGTGGACAAGCACATTTATTAATGCGCCAACAAACCCAGTACCTGAGCCCGCTGTTTTAACGCTGCTCGCCCTTGGCATCGCTGGCCTGCTTGTCACAAAAACATTGCGAAAAAGAGACTGAACATGATGAATCCTATACTGCGAATACTGGTGCTGATCCTGACTATTGTAATGATCCCTTGGGCTCACTCGGCACCGCAGCCGATTGTTCAGGCTGAAACCAACCGATCCGGTTTTCTCTATAACCGTCAAACGGACACATTCGATACCGTTGTCACTATCCGCAATGTCGGCACGGTACCTTTAGCGGCACCAGTTAGGTTGATACTGGAATCGGTCAGGCCAGCTTCTGTCAGCCTTTACAATATTTATGGTAAGACGGCGTTGGGAAAACCCTATGTTGAAGTGCCAATATCCGGCTTTGTGATTGAGCCGGGAAAATCAGCCACTGTCCCGGTTCGATTTGTGAATCTGGGTAAAAATGTGACTAATGCAACGTTCAGTGTACAAGCGGAACCATTAGAACCAATAGCCACCGCCCATCTGCAAATTGTCGCCAGAATGAATGCAGAGAATGGAGGAAATCCGGTGGAAGCGGGGTATATGGTGAAGCTTGATGGAGTGACTCGTGCGATGACAGACGCTCAGGGGCGGGCGAGCATCATTACGCCACTAGACGTCTCCGAAATTACTGTCAGCAGCCCTCCCAATTACTATGGAAGCGCTCTGGTAGTAGAGCTTACTGCGGGCGAGATACGCACGATTGAGATGGAACTTGGCGACTCTGGCGAACTTGGTGCCGAATCCATGTTGCGAATGGATCGCTTGCAACATTATATGCTGCCGATAAATGTACCGCTGGTCATCCTTAGATTCTTTCAAAACGAAAAATCCGTGGCCAGTGATCTGGTCGAAGTTGTTGAATTGCGTGATCCTGCAGGCGGCGCGCTCAAGGATATTACTGGGCTTTTCACGATCCGACGCGACGGCAGTCTGGCGGCAAACCCGGCAGATTTTTTTACGGCTATCGGTAATCTTAGTGGAAAAAAACTGCTCTTTGCTCAAGTGCTCGACAAGCAAGGGATTTCGCATTTGCAGGAAACTCCCTTCTATGTATCCCAGCGCACTGTGCAAGGGAGGTTAAGCGCACCCCCTTCTAACCCAGGCCTACCGCTGGGTGGCATACCTATCCAAATCTCCGTACTCAATACCGACATTTCCTTTCAAACGGAATCTGCATCGGACGGAACCTTTCCCTTGCCACAGATGCCATCGGGTAATCTTTTAATACAGGCACAGACCTCCAGTGGAGGTACTAATTATCTTGCTCAAGGCACAGCTGTCGTCGCCAGCAATGTTCGCATTAATATCAGAATGCGTGGTCCGGTTGATGTCACGAACAATGTACCACCCATCATCACCTCTCCCCTGTGAGCCAAAGGAGCCTAATCATGAAAATGAGCACATTAGTGACGGCCATGGTCTCCTATTTTGGGGCAAGTGTTGTCTATGCCTATGACTTGACGGTATCTGCTGGAGACCAAAACCAAGTGATATCAAACAGCAAATCGTACACCCTTCCCCAAGGTACCAGCAGCGTGACGCTGCTCTATAATGTTTATTCAGCTGAATACCCTAATTATGTCTCTGCCCAGAGCGTGTTTAATGATGTCTGGTCCTTATCTCTGAACGGCAATGGTTCGCTGTACGATATCACCCGTCAGGTGAACAGTCAGTTAACCCAAGAACCCACTTGGTTGGCAGACAGCACTACCGGCGATATCCGTCGGACCATCAATGTTTCCGGGTTAACCGCCAATGGCCCCGTGACGTTGCAACTCATTGCCACGGCGATGAATGTCGGTGATAGCGCATTACCAACCATCGTCTATTCCAGTCTTGAACAGCCACCTCAGTTAGCTATCACCGCCGCCAGTCCAGATAGCATCACCGCGAACAACGGGGGTACCTTCTATTCTGTTCCCGGGGTCGGTAATACCAACACCCTGCAACGTTATTACACCTTGGATATTAGTAAGAACGACAATATTACCGTGAATCATGTAACCGTCACCCTGCAAGGAACAGCTGATCTTATGGAAGTGGTTCGGCAGTTGCCCATGCCTTCAGGCAATGATGTCCAGATACTTAGCCAGTCCAGCACTAGCGTGTCACTGAAAGTGAGGGCGACGGTGTTAAATCCAAATTCCACCGTCAGCGATAGTCCGCCACCTACTCGTGATATTGCCTATCAATTCCATATAGTGGGTAAGGACGACAGTGGCCAAGCTGTCTCCGCCGAAAAATCCGTGACGGGTCGACGCAGTTTATGGCGTATGGCCAGCGTGCTACCGGGCCGCTACGGCAGCCGCGATAGTGGCCATGATGACTGGGGTGCACAAGGCACCTATAACTGGCTATTACAGAATGCAAGCCTGATCAATGAAGTGGATGACATATCAGGTGAACACGGACGAAACATTGGGCACCAAACTCATCAATATGGTACTGATATTGATGCCTATCATTTTTATCGCTTTGCCAACGCTACCAGTGGCACCGACAATTACAATCGATTAAGAAACGCAGTTGTCACCGCATTTGGGACAATACAGGCAGATGGAACACCCAACCCTAATCCACCCGCGACTGCATTGGCAGCAATCAACAGCCTTACGACATTCGTGAATTCAACACGAATGGGGTTAAGCAACTTAGCGGCCCTGAATACGGTCAATCGACTTTACTACGCTATCGGCAGCGCTAGCGCTGGTCTCCCCAATGGCTGGGCGAGATCACTCATTGAGACAGGAATAGTCACAAGAACCATCAATGGTGTAGTGCAGACATTGGATATTGGCCTAACTAGCTGGAGCAATACGAAAGTCAGTTATAACAGTGTCCATAACAACCATGTACACATTACGCTGAATCGACCAGCGATTGGCGAATAGACCGAGCTCACACTATTGAGGAAGGGATCCATCGCAATTTTCTTATTAATATGCCCATTTTTGCGACTGTTTTAGGACATCATGCTGATGACATGACCGGTTAGAACGTTCATACGTTCGTCAGTTTGATTGGTATTCATCCTTGAATGAACAACTAAAAATTGCTGTACAAAAACACCACTGACAAGATACCAACAGAACCTAGGGGTCTGTCACCCAATCCAATCGTTCAACATCATGTCAGCCCAGTGATTGTGGCCCGTGCAACCGCACCAATAGCTCAGCCTCTTCATGCAGCAGTCCACACTGACGCACCAGCTCATCGGCAGCGGCCCCCTGATGCACAAGCTGAATGGCAACATTGTAGTTTTGTGTGGAAGGGTCATGGATATCGATCTGCTCCTGGCGATCGGTAAGCGTATTGACCTGATTCTCAAGGCGAGCGAGATGCGAACCGACCCCCGCCGCGCCGCGATAGAGCGCCTTGAGTTCCTCTTGATGTTGCAGTAACACTTGCTCTTTATCGGCAAGTATTTGACGTAACTCACCCTGTTTTTTCCAAACCATAATCAGCGCTAGCGCCAGCAGCACCACGAGAATCAGTGAGAGCAGTGAGAGGTTAATCATGCGATCCTTGCAAATTTATGCTTATGCATATTCATCAATATGCGGGGAGGAATTACCATCCCCATCACTCTTTTTTTTATTATCTTCTTGACGCTGTTTTCTGCGCTGACGATTTTTATTGTCTTGATCTTCCGGCGCGATATTCCGTGTCGGCCGTTGCGGCCAAACAGGCGTCAGCGGGTTGGTATCTATTTCTGCCATGATAGGGATCTCCGCTCCCCCGAGAACCTGCCCCGTGGAGCACTATGGGCAGAGCCTGCCCCACGTAGTGTTTTGAGCACGGACCACCTGCACCACCGCGCTTATTAAATTTTAGAGACTGGAAAATTCCTTCCACTCATCATCAGTCAACAGGCGATTGAGGTCTACCAGAATCAATAATCCCTCCTTGCGATTCGCCACCCCCTGAATATAACGCGAACTCTCTTCATTGCCCACATTAGGGGCCATCTCAATATCTGACTGGCTCAGGTAGACTACTTCGGCAACACTATCGACAAGGATACCGACCACCTGATCTTCGGCCTCGATGATGACGACACGTGTGGCGTCATCGGCCTCGACCGGCATCAGACCAAAACGTTTGCGGGTATCCATTACGGTGACCACATTGCCACGCAGATTGATAATACCCAGCACATAATTAGGTGCACCCGGCACCGGGGCTATGTCGGTCATGCGCAATACCTCCTGCACCTGCATGACGTTGACCCCATAGGTCTCGTTACCCATACGGAAGGTAACCCACTGGGTGATTGGATCGCTTTCAGCTGCTGTACTCTGATTCATGTCTCGCTCCCGGCACTCATATCCTGTTCTGGTGTGTTCGTCTCTGCTATTGAGCAAATAATTTCATCTTGGATTTACATCCGAACGGCTTAATCTCTTCCAGTTATGTCGTCCGAAGGCACCCCTTCCTTTAGCATGGCGACAAAGTGGTCTATATCGATTAAAGCGCACATCTGTTCGATGACTGTGCCCGCTAACCACGGCCGTGTTGTACGGTCACTACGCCAGCGTACCTGCTGCTGGGTCAATTTAATGACTGTACCCAAGTCATCACACGCTAAGCCAAATTGGCCATCATCAATGATGATGATATGTTTGAAATGGCGCTCGCCACTCTCCAACGTACTGCGGGCCTTATGGTTTTCGGGGATGACAAATTTGGCAATGTCGATGATCCTCACTTGGCAGCCACGACTAGGTAATAGTCCGAGAAACCAGTCGGCATGGCCTGGAACGGCCGTGAGTTTGCCGGGCCACGGCACTATGCCGTTGAGCCGTACCAACGGTACTGAAAGAGTGAGAAAACCACCTACCTTAAAGAGCAAACTTTCAAAAGCACCCGTGCTCCACTCCGGCCGCACCACCTCTGGTTCTGTGGCGACTACTTCGGCCACAGCCGCCTGTGGTGGAGGTTCCTTGAGCTTAATCTCGGGCGATGCGGTTACTTGCTCCGCCGCTGGCACCGAAAAATCTTCAAACAGCAGTGAATCAAGATAGACCTTGAGCGCCAGCTCATGCGTCACCATTTTAGTCACCACTTTTTTCTCGGTCTTTGTCTCGAGAGTTGTCATAACGCCATCACCCTGCGTTCACTGCTCTCGCCTTCCAGCAGCATCTCCAGCAAATGACCATAGGCAATCACGCCACGGGCATGCGGTGTCTGCATGGACAAAGGATAGCCATCGCGGCTCGCTTCGCGGAACTTGGTATCGATAGGAATCACTGATGACCAGATTTCGGTACTGTATTCCTGACGCAGCTGCCGCAAGGTCTCGGTGGAGGCGCGGGTACGGCGATCAAACAGTGTCGGCACAATCGTATAGGGGAGTTTGATATTGCGTGAGCGCATAATCATGCTCAATGTTTTGATCATTCGCTCCAGCCCCTTGAGTGCGAGAAATTCAGTCTGTACTGGAATGATCAGCCGGTCACAGGCTGCTAGGGCATTCACCATCAACACCCCCAATACGGGTGGACAATCGATCAGTGCATAGTCGTAACGTTCGCCCAACTGGCTCAACGCCTTGTGCAATACCAGCCCCATGCCACTCTGCGTACCAAGTTGCCGATCCAGTGTCGCCAGCGCCATGGAGGCGGGCAATACCTGTAGATGTTCAAAACGGGTTGGCATCACCAAGCTAAACGGATCAACTTCTCGATTTTGGAATAGCGTGTAGACACTGCTCTCCAGATCATCCGGTGAATAACCAAAATAAGAGGTCAGTGAACCGTGGGGGTCAATATCAACCAACAGGGTGTTATGGCCACGTTGCGCCAACAGACCCGCCAATGTCACTGCCGAGGTAGTCTTTCCCACCCCACCTTTCTGATTGGCGATGGCCCAGACCTTCATTGACCACCTCGATTCTGCGTTGTTGGTGGCTTATTTGCTTGCGACCCGTTCGAACCTGCCGACGAGACTTCATCCAGCAGCGTTCCCATTCGCGCTCTGGCCTCGTTGGTGGCAGGAAATGCCTCGCGGTTCAACAGAGGTAGCGCGTTTGCCCCGCCAAGGATCGGTTTAATGTTAGTCCCAGGTGGCGCGATCTGTTGAATAATCGGTAGAGACGCCGCATCAAGGTCAATGTCCCTAGCGGCTTTTCTTTCCCCTTTAGGGGTTGTAAGGGTTGGCACCGCGCCTCTGTCAAAGAGCTTTTCGGCGGCCTCTGAAAGAATCACGACCACCACCCGACGATTGGCATTGCGACCCTGCGGCGTGGTGTTGGCGGCCACCGGACGGTATTCACCAAAACCGGTAGCTGACATCCTAAATGGATCAACGTGCTCGTCACTGAAAAGATGAACCACACTGGCGGCTCGTCCCGCCGATAGCTCCCAATTGGAAGGAAATACCGTGGTCTCGATTGGTATGTTGTCAGTGTAGCCTTCAACACGAATCGCATTGGGAAAGTCCTTCACTATCCTGGCAATCTCGGTCAGCACCGGAATCGCCTGCGGCTGCAGCAAAGCGCTGCCACTATGGAAGAGGATGGAAGTATTAATCTCTACCTCGATGTAGTTGTCGTTCTTATTTACCTTTATCAGGTCACGTTCAATCATCTTGCTCAGGGCCAGCTCTAACTTATCGGCAATCTTATTGAGATTGTTCTGCTCGGTAGGGTTTGCAGCTGATTCAGGGGCCGAGCTCTGTTGCTGGCGGAGCGGTGGACGCATCATATTGCTAGCGCTACCCGGCGGCAAAATATCCTTAAAGAGAGTCTCTGGCGCCTTAATCGGGTCGCCTATTTGAACCGGCTCGATATTTTTTGGCGGTGCATGAAATGCGGATACCATGGAATCGGAGAGTACCCGGTACTTGCCTTCGTTCACCGAAGACAACGCATACATGATCACAAAAAAGGCAAACAACAGCGTGATAAAGTCAGCATAGGAGACCAGCCAACGTTCATGATTCACATGCTCCTCATGTTTCTTTTTACGCGCCATAGGCCTGAGATCATCACCTGGAAGAGAGTGTCAAATTAATATCCACCTCTCAGAATTAGCAATATTCATGCCCATCAGCGCAAAGATTAGGCTGTGGAAAACCAATTGATTAATGTAGATAACCTTCAAGCTTGGTTTCAATATTGCGGGGATTTTCGCCTTCAGCAATGGAGATAATGCCCTCTATCACCATTTCGCGGAATTGAGTCTGGCTGTAGACAATGGCCTTGAGCTTATTGCCGACGGGAAGAAAAACGAGATTGGCTAATCCTATGCCATAGATGGTTGCCACAAAAGCCACTGCAATCCCTGCCCCCAGCTTGCTGGGATCTGAAAGATTGCTCATGACGTGAATTAGCCCCATGACCGCGCCGATGATGCCAATGGTCGGCGAGTATCCACCATAGCCATCATAAACCTTAGCGGCTTGGGTATCGAAATGCTCTTTCACCTCCAACTCCACTTCCAGAATAGCGCGAATCACCTCTGGCTCACTGCCATCCACCAACAGTTGCAACCCTTTTTTAGCAAAGGTGTCCGTCTCGGCCTCGACCAGTGCCTCCAGCCCTAGCAACCCCTCTTTACGAGCGATACTGCTCCAGTTGAGTATCTTTTCGATCGCCCCCCTCTGCTCCACCTTGGGTGGCACTATGGTCCAGACCAGCATATTAAGGCTGCGCATAAAAATTGGCACAGGCGTCTGCACCAACACCGCGCCAATGGTGCCACCGGCCACAATAACAAAGGCAGTCAACTGCAACAGCGAACTGGTATGGCCACCCTCCATGATGTTGCCACCAAGAATAGCGCCAAAACCAATAATCAGTCCTAATAGCGTCAGAATATCCATATCAGACAGCATCCACCAAGCTTGGGCCCACATCCTTTAGCGCAATAATCTTATCGGCCAAGCCCGCCTCAGCGATAGCTGCTGGCATACCATAAATCACACTGGACTCTTCATCTTGCGCCCAGACCGTAGCGCCACCGCGTTTGAGCATACGTGCCCCTTCACGGCCATCCGCTCCCATGCCGGTCAACACCACCGCCAGCACATCAGCACCCAACAATTTGGATGCAGAGCCAAAGGTAATATCAACGCTGGGTTTGTAGGTTTGCGAGGGTTCACTGACGACAATGCGGATGATGGCCGCACTAGGCTTTCCTTCCAGCAACATCTGCCGTCCACCGGGTGCCAGATAGGCAATACCCGGTTTGAGCGGGTCACCATCGGCTGCCTCTTTCACACTAATGGCACAGAGCTTACTCAATCTTTCAGCAAAGGCGGGGGTAAATGTCCCAGGCATATGCTGAATTAATAAAATAGGTAATGGGAAGTTGGCGGGTAATTTTGTTAGCACCTCCTGCAGCGCGACGGGCCCACCGGTTGAGGTGCCGATAGCCACCAATTTATAGCTGCCCTTATATCTGGGAACATACGGGTACAAGGGTTTAACAGTGGTTGCTGGCTTGGCTGGGTACTTAGCAGTGGAGACAGACCTCAGGCCGCGGGCACCAATCAATCGAACTCGTGCGCAAAGCTGGCGCTTAGCGGTTTCCCGATCGGTAGATATCTCCTCCATACGCTTGGGCAGAAAATCCACCGCACCGGCCTCCAATGCATCCAGGGTTGCCTTGGCACCATCGGTAGTCAGTGAAGAGAACATCAGGATCGGGGTAGGATGGCTTTGCATGATCATTTTGACCGCCGTAATCCCATCCATCACCGGCATTTCGATGTCCATAGTAATGACATCAGGATTGAGTGCAATTACCTGCTCGACAGCCTCCTTGCCATGAGCAGCAACACCAACCACTTTGATGTGCGAATCGCTACTCAGGATCTCTGTCAGACGCCGACGAAAAAAAGCCGAATCGTCAACCACCAGGACACGCACCGGCATGAATTACTCCTAACCTCTATTTGCATAAACTTCGAGAAGCCCTGGCATATCAAGTATCAAAGCGATACCACCGTTACCAGTAATTGTCGCGCCCGATACCCCCTTGATTCCACGAAGCATCGCTCCCAAAGGTTTAATTACCACCTCTTCCTGGCCAACCAGGCCGTCCACAACACAGCCAATATGTTTATTGCCAATGGTAGTGACAACCACGTAGCCGTGGGTTAGCTCTGAGGTTTTTGGGCCAGAATAATCCTTCGCCAACCACTGGCTTAAATTAACCAGTGGCACCGCCTTATCACGAATTATCACCACATCCTTGCCATCCACCGTGCCACGCTTAGCGGATTCCATGTCAAAAATCTCGTTGACATTGGCCAGCGGCAGCGCAAAGATCTGCTTGCCCAGCACCACCATCAGTGTGGGCATAATCGCCAATGTCAGAGGCAATTTAATGATAATGCGGCTACCCCGACCCAGTTCCGAGTCGACCTCCACCGAACCATTGAGCTGGTTAATACGGGTTTTCACCACATCCATACCAACACCACGGCCTGAGACATCGGTGATCTCAGTCTTGGTAGAAAATCCCGGCGCAAAAATCAGGTTGTAACAAGCACGATCATCGAGGCGAGCAGCGCTATCCTCATCCATCATTCCTTTTTCAACCGCCTTCTGCCGCAAGACATTGGGATCCATCCCCTTGCCATCATCATCAATGACCAACAAGATGTGATCGCCTTCCTGCTGTGCCGACAGAATTACTGTGCCCATACGCGGCTTGCCTGCTGCCTCACGTTCATCTGGCATCTCGATACCATGGTCAACAGAGTTACGCACCAGATGAACCAGCGGATCAGCCAGTGCCTCTACCAAATTTTTATCAAGATCAGTCTCTTCGCCTATCAGCTCAAGATTGACCTCTTTTTTCAAACTGCGTGCCAAATCACGCACCACGCGCGGGAAGCGACCAAATACTTTTTTGATCGGCTGCATACGAGTTTTCATCACCGAGGCCTGAAGATCAGCGGTGACAATATCAAGATTGGCGATCGCCTTGCTGACTTCGCCATCCGACGGCATAGTGGTTTTGAGTGTCGCCATGCGATTGCGCACCAGTACCAGCTCACCCACCAGATTCATGATGTCATCGAGACGTTTAGTATCAACACGTACCGTCGTTTCAATTGCTGCCGCCGCCGCTCCTTTGGCCTCATGATCAGGATCAGCGGCCTTCTTGGGTGTTGCTGCCTTGGCTGGTGCCGCCATTTTTGGCGCGTCAACTTTTTTGACAGGCTGTGCTATTGGTGCAGCCGCTTTAACAGCGGATTTTTCAACCGGTGTGGCAACAACTGCCTCACTCTTCTTGACGGCCAGATTATCCAGCAGTGCTTCAAATTCATCATCGGAAATTTCGCCATCAGCTACCGTTTTTGCAACTGGTTGCGTCGCGGCAGCCGTCGCTGTCGGTACGGCTGTTTTTTGATTGTTGAGCTGGTCAAGTAGTGATTCAAACTCTTCATCAGTAATATCGTTGGATCCTGATGCCTTCTGTTCAACTTCATGTTCGATGTTCAATTCAATCTTCAGTTCAGGCACAGGGGTTTGTGCCGCCGTACCTTGCAACTGATCAAGCAGAGCCTCAAAGTCATCATCATTAATTTCGTCACCACTAGGCACCGGCACCGGTTCAGGCACCTCATCGACACTAACAGCGACAACAGTTTCATCAGAAACATCACCCCGGATAATCGCCTCAAGCGCTTCAAGAACCGCTGGATCAGCAGGTTCTGGATCATCACCGGAGCGCACGCTATCCATCATTTCTTTGACGATGTCAGTGACCTTGAGAATGACATCCATTAACCGTGGATTGACCTGGCGCTCGCCCTGACGCAATAAATTGAATAGATCTTCAGCGTGATGACACACCTCAACCATCGGTGTGAGAGCGAGAAAACCAGCACCACCCTTGACCGTATGAAAGCCGCGAAAAACCGAATTAAGCAAACTCTGATCATCCGGTCTCTGCTCCAGCTCAACCAACTGTTCGCTCAGCGTTTCGAGAATCTCGCCCGCCTCAACCAGAAAGTCCTGGAGTATTTCGTCGTTCAGATCAATTGCCATCTAAATCAGCCCCATACATCCAAACTAGAAGCCCAGACTCGAAAGTAGATCGTCCACATCATCCTGGCCGCTCACTACATCCCCCTTATCAACACCCGGAACCACTGGACCCGATGCGGTAATATCCGGACCGCGCTTCTTCTCCTCCTGATGCTGATATTTTACCTGCTGCATTTTCTGGCCGGTAATTCGCACCAGCCCTACCAGACTCTCCTCGACCTCCTGCACTAGGGTGATAACTTTACGAATGATCTGTCCGGTCAGGTCTTGAAACCCTTGCGCCATCATAATGTCGGACAAACTGGAATGGAGTTCAGGCGACTTGAGTGTCAACCATTGAAAAAAATCATTAAGCTCATTACTAAGAGTGCGAAACTCATTGGCATCCATGTCACGCTTTCTAAAGCGAACCCAACGTTCTTGGAGTTGTGACACACGCGTCTGCAATTCTTCAGATATCGGCAGTGAGATCTCAACGGCGGTCAAGGTACTATTAGCCGCCTGCTCCGTCATGCTGATAACGTAACTGAGTCGCTCTTTGGCATCAGGAATATCTTTCTCGGTCAACGCCGATATTTTTGAATCAACCTGAAAACCATTGATTGTGTTATGAAGATCACGGGTAAGTTTACCCAGCTCTTGAAACAGGGAACTTTCGCGAATGGCAGAGAGCTCTTCAAGCACATCAAGCGCACCACTCTCATTTCCCTGCTCTATAAGTTCGACCAGCTTTTTTGCACATTCAAGGCTAGCCGAACCGCAGATTGTTTTGTCAGTCATTGGAGTTCCTTCTGCTCATCAGCCTTTATTGGCTTCAATCCGTTCGAAAATCTTGTCGATTTTCTCCTTCAGTGTGCCAGCGGTGAATGGTTTGACAATATAGCCATTCACCCCAGCCTGAGCAGCCTCAACAATCTGTTCCTTCTTAGCTTCTGCCGTCACCATCAACACTGGCAAGCTAGCCAACCTGGGATCGGCACGTACTGCCTTAAGAAGATCAATGCCCTGCATACCTGGCATATTCCAATCGGTTACCAGAAAATCAAAATCACCGGATTGCAGTTTCGGCAAGGCAGTCAAACCATCATCTGCTTCCTGGGTATTATTAAACCCAAGATCCCTTAAAAGGTTTTTTATAATCCGGCGCATGGTAGAAAAATCATCCACCACCAAGATTTTCATGTTTTTATCCAAAACTAGAAACCTCCATTTAGTCTAGAAACCTTTAAATAAAGAATCGCGTAATACACTTCATCTTTAAGCCAATTTTCGTTCACTATATGTATCTGCATTAATTAAGAATTGTTTAGCTAATAGACTAAACTAATTTAATTATTACTTTTATTAGTCCACTGTCCAAGGCGCGCCTGCAGACGAATGAGCGCCTGACTGTGAATCTGGCTGACCCGTGACTCACTCACTCCGAGTACAGAACCAATCTCTCTGAGATTTAACTCCTCATCGTAGTAGAGCGTCATTACCAGGCGTTCGCGCTCTGGCAGACCGGCTATCGCCTCAGCCAGCGATTTTTTGAAAGCATCCTTCTGTAATCCATCGAAGGGAGTAGTCGCGGGTTCACTCATAAAGGTAGCGACCGCCTCATCATCGGCACCAAGATCATCGAAGCTTAACATCAGATAACCGCTGGCGGCCTGAAGCGTCGTGTGATATTCATCTAATGACATTTCAAGAGCCTCAGCTACTTCGTTATCGCGCGCATCACGTCCCTTTATGCTCTCGATCTGGCGTACCGCCTCCGCCACTTTTCTGGCCTTGCGATGCACTGAACGTGGTGCCCAATCGTTTTTACGAATTTCATCAAGCATGGCACCACGGATACGGATACCCGCATAAGTTTCAAAACTGGCACCCTGCGTAGCGTCATAGTTTCGCGACGCCTCCAGTAGTCCAATCATGCCAGCTTGTATCAGATCATCCGCCTGCACGCTCGGTGGCAGACGACACATCAGATGATAAGCAATACGTTTCACCAGTGGCGCATGTTGCACCACTACCTCGTCTTTACTGGTTCTTTTTTTCGGCTGCATGATATTGCTATACATCGCGAGTCCGTTCATAGCGCTGGCCCCTAATCATTGTTGTGTACTTTGAATAAGCCGCTCGACGAAAAACTCCAGATGACCTCCCGCACTTTTTGGTATCGGCCAGTTATCGGCTCTCTTGGCTAAAGTCTTGAATGCCATGGCTGATTTACTTCTTGGATATACTTCAACCACGGCTTTCTGTTTTTGCAGAGCCTTTCTCAAGTATTCGTCGTATGGCACCGTTCCCATAAAATCCAGCGTCACGTCCAGATATTTGTCCGTCACTCTGACCATTTTAGTAAACAAATCACGGCCTTCTTGCATGCTGTTGGCCATGTTTGATACTACTCTAAATCTTTGTACGCCGTAATCGCGGTTCAATAACTTGATCAGGGCATAAGCATCTGTGATCGAGGCGGGTTCATCGCAGACCACTACAATCACCTCCTGCGCGGCACGGATAAAACTGACTACTGAGTCGGTAATACCGGCAGCGGTGTCGATGATCAGCACATCCAAATCCTGACCAATCTCACTGAAAGCTTGAATCAGACCAGCATGTTGTACTGGCGTCAGTTCAGTCATATTCTGCGTCCCTGACGAGGCCGGTACTACTTGCACACCACACGGCCCGGTGACGATGATCTCCTCAAGCGTGCGCTCGCCATTAATGACGTGAGAGAGATTATATTGAGGATGCAGCCCAAACATGATGTCGACGTTGGCCAAACCAAGATCGGCGTCCATCACCATCACCTTCTTCCCCTCGAGCGCCATGGCGACAGCTAGATTGACTGAGACATTGGTTTTGCCCGCTCCTCCCTTACCACTGGTCACGGCGATTACCTGCACGGGACGGGGGCTGCTCATGCGCCGCAATCCTGCCGCCTGGTCTGTCTGAGACTCTGACATAGGCATTAACTTCCAACCTCCCCTAGCCAAATCCCCGGCAACTCATCATCAAGTAGCTGTGCGTTTTCCTGCATCAGCGCCACACTGCGGCTAACCAATGTATGTGCCCGTGCTGGCTGAAGGTCCTCCGGTACCCGTTGACCATCGCTAATATAGGCGACAGGAATATTATGTTGAATCACCAGATCCAGTGTCTGACCAAGCGAGGTGCTCTCATCAATTTTGGTAATGATGCAGCCGTGGGGATTGATATCACCAAAGCCACGCATCACCTCTTCCAACCCTGACAACCGCGAGGTTGCCGAGATCACCAAATAAGGTTTGATACGCTCACGCTCACCTTTGAGCATCGTAAACTGTTTGCTCAAGCGCAGATCACGCTGACTCATGCCGGCAGTATCGATCAATACCAAACGTTTGTCGCAAAAGCAGTCCAATGCCGATTGCAATGTTTCGGCGGATTCGACAAAACGTACCGGCACATCGAGAATTCTTGAGTAAGCTTTGAGCTGCTCATGGGCGCCGATACGAAAATTATCGGTAGAGATCAATGCCACACTGCGCGAGCCGTAACGCATCGCATAACGAGCCGCCAATTTCGCCACGGTGGTGGTCTTGCCAACACCGGTCGGGCCCACCAGCGCCACCACGCCACCCTGGGTAAGGATGTCATCATTGGTGACGGGAATACTGACGGCTACCTTGCCCAGCAGGCGACGCCATGACTCTTCTACGTTGCCCTCTTCACGTAGGCTCTTGAGCAGCTTTTCGGACAGCGTGTTGCCAAAGCCGAGGCGCGCCAAACGGTGCTGAAGTTCGTAATGCAGTGGATGCTGAGCCTGCTGATCCTTGGTGGTCAGACTCGCCAACTGGGTCTCCAGCAGGCCACGCATGTTCTGCATCTCGCTACGCATCTCTACCAGCGTTGGCTCCTGACTCCAGACGATCTGCGGCTTGCTGCGCTCATCCTGACGTGGCGTCGGCTCATTCACATGAGTGTCATAACGACGCGCCAGGGGTACTGCTGGCTTGGCGGGTGCTGCCACTGGAGTTGTTTCCGGCGTCTGCGTCATGATTGAATCGATAGCGGATTCGTCGTAATCGATAGCGGAGATGATCTCTACCCCGCCATTGACACGGCGATTGGACAAAATAACAGCGTCTTCACCAAGTTCATCTTTGACCTTGCGCATTGCTTGGCGCACATCGGGTGCAAAAAAACGCTTTATTTTCATAATTCGTAACCTCGTTCTTGCTTACAGATCCGGAATGGACCGGGGCTTTATTGACCTCGCCTACCTACCGCCAAGCGAGGCCTGCCCACCTACTGTCGCGACGATTTTGATCTGTTTGTCATCGGGGATCTCGTTGTAAGAGAGCACCTTCAATGACGCTATCGATCCCCTTATCAGTCGTGCCAAAACCGGTCTGATAATCGCCGACACCAGTAACACCGCTGGCTGTCCTTTCATCTCCTGTCGTTGGGTTGCGTCACCGAGGGCGGAGAACATCTTTTCCGCTAACCCCGGCTCCAATCCCAAACCGTTGCTGCCAGCATTACGAACAGAGTCTTGCAATAACTGTTCCAATACTGGATCTAGCGTAATTACTGGTAGCTCATTCACCATCCCATTGATTTGCTGGACAATTGAGCGCCCCAATGAAATTCGCACCAACGAGGTCAAGACAGCAGGGTCTTGACTCCGAGCCCCCTCATCCGCCAACGTTTCGACGATGCGGCGCATGTCGCGAATCGGAATATTGTCTTCCAGCAGGTTCTGCAATACCTTGACCACCACGCCCAATGGCAAGAGATCAGGCACCAGTCCCTCAATCAATTTGGGTGCGCCTTTACGCAGGCTATCGAGCAGTTGTTGTACCTCCTCACGTCCCAGCAACTCAGAGCAGTGCGAGGCGATGAGATGGCTAAGATGAGTCGCCACCACGGTGCTGGGGTCAACCACGGTATAGCCCATGGTCTGGGCTTGATCACGTTGGCTGGCGTCAATCCAAACCGCCTCCAGCCCAAAGGCTGGATCCTTGCCTGGAATGCCTTGGAGCTGGCCATAGACTTGGCCAGGATTAATCGCCAACTCTCGGTCAGGATGAATCTCAGCCTCGCCCACCACCGCCCCCAGCAGCGAGATGCGATAGGTGTTAGGCGAGAGTTCAAGGTTGTCGCGGATATGCACCGAAGGGATCAGAAAACCGAGGTCATGGGTGAGCTTTTTGCGCACGCCCTTAATCCGCCCCATCAGCTGGCCACCTTGATTCTTGTCCACTAGCGGGATCAGGCGGTACCCCACTTCTAACCCCAGGGTGTCCACGGGGACTACATCATCCCAACTCAGGTCGCGGGTTTCGGTAGGAGCATCCATCATCTTTTCAGGGACGGCCGTGCGTTTTTCCAACGCCTCCTGATCACGCTTCTTCGATACCAACCAGGCCGCGCCACCAGTGAGCGCCGCCAGCGACAGAAAAGCGACATTGGGCATACCGGGGATGATCCCCATCAAACCAAGGATGGCAGCGGTAACGATCAGCACCCGTGGATCAGCAAAGAGTTGGCCAAGCACCTGGCCCCCCATATCCTGCTCGCCGGAGGTGCGGGTGACAATAATCGCGGTGGCTGTGGAAAGCAACAGCGCCGGAATCTGCCCCACTAAACCATCACCGATGGTCAGCAGGGTGTAAGTGCGTGACGCATCGGCCAAGGCCATATCGTGCTGTACCAAACCGATGATCAGACCACCGATGAGATTGATGAAGAGAATCAGAATCCCAGCGATGGCATCACCACGGACAAACTTGCTGGCACCGTCCATGGAGCCGTAGAAATCGGCCTCCTGAATGACCTCCTTGCGACGGATCTTCGCTTCCTCCTGACTGATCAACCCGGAATTGATATCGGCGTCGATCGCCATCTGTTTGCCCGGCATGGCATCCAAGGTGAAACGTGCGGCGACTTCCGCAACACGCCCGGCACCTTTGGTGACCACCACGAAGTTGATGATAACGAGGATGGCAAAGACCACAATACCGACGGCATAGTTGCCACCGATTACAAACTCGCCAAAGGCCTCGATCACATGACCCGCCGCCGCCGTGCCGGTATGACCATCCAACAAGATCACCCGGGTAGAGGCGATGTTGAGCGCCAGTCGCAACAGCGTTGCCAGCAGGATCACCGTGGGGAAAGCGCTAAATTCCAGCGGTCGCTTAGTGTAGACCACCGCCAGCAGCACGAAGACCGAGAGAGCAATACTAAACGAAAAGAAGACATCCAGCGCCAGCGGTGGCAGCGGCACAATCACCATCGCCAATAACATCAGCAGGATGAGCGGCACACCCAGCCCCGTGCGCATGACCTGCGATATTGACGGCAATATTTTGACACCTTGCATAACTTAAGACTCCAGACTACTTAATCAATGTCGGGACTGCGCGGTGGTTTGCCAGCCGCGTCATAGTGCATATCCTCAGGAATTGGCAGGTCCGTCACCGCAAGATCGTCAGGATTTACACTTGATGCTGTACGCCTGAGATGGAAGATGTAAGCCAATACTCTAGCCACTGCAAGATACAGGCCTTCCGGGATTTCACTGTCGATCTCAGTGGTGTGATAAATAGCGCGCGCCAGCGGTGGTGACGAAAGAATCGGAATGTTGTTTTCCTGGGCAACGCGGCGAATTTCAAAGGCCAAATAATCGGAACCTTTGGCCACCACCACCGGCGCACGCATATTGTCCGGATCATATTTAACCGCCACTGCAAAGTGTGTCGGATTGGTGATGATGACGTCGGCCTTGGGCACCTCTTCCATCATGCGCCGTTGCGACATCTCCATCTGTGTCCGCCGGATATGCCCCTTCAACTCTGGATTACCCTGAGTCTCTTTATTCTCCTGAATCACCTCTTGCTTGGTCATTTTCAACTGGCGCTTATGATTCCAGAGCTGAAACGGCACATCGATCACCGCAATCAGTAGGGTA
>JAYUTP010000110.1:0-18631 GCA_043755075.1 Tenderia sp. (SeqCode) | reverse complement strand
GCCGCATCGATATGAATCTGCTGAAAGGTGAGTGATTCGGTGGTGATGGGCTGGGTCATGGCGGTTGAACTCCAGTGTCTGGTCGGTTTTGGTGTGATGCCCACGTTTACTTGATGTTAGCGTCACGTCGAGATGAAAAACACAGAGAGGTAAGGCGAAAAAACCCGCTAGGTAGCGGGCTTGGGGTTCGGTGATCTTGAACTTTAGGTTTCGTCGATGAGATCGTGGTCTGGGTCCCAGCCCAGTTTCTTGCTGCGCTCCACCGCTTCGCGCTGGATGCGGTCGAAGCGTTCACGTAATTCGGGTGGCAGGTTGCTGACCATAAAACCGTATTTTTCCCACTCTGAGTTGCCCTTTTCCCATAAATCTTGAATGCCTTGTACCATCCATCCTTCACAGGTCTCAGTCTCGGGGATCAGGCCGAAGATCCAGGCGTCGCGGATGATCTTGCCGCTGTCGGTCATGCCACCTTGGCTGTCATTAAAGATACCGACGTATCTTTTTTGGTCTTTGGTATTGGCCATTTTTGTTGGATCTGCTTGGTTAAAGAGGTCGGTCATTATATAGGAGAAGAGTGGGTGGGACGTAAGCCAGTTTGTGGAATGGTATGATGGCCACCCTTGAGTGCTGCGTGCGGGATGCCGATGCGGTGAGGGTATCCGTTTTTCAGGAGTGATCATGAAGGCAGTATCAAATCTCAATAAAATGCGCCGCGCTATGTTGCTGGGGTTGTTCTGTGTCAGCATCTCGTTTAACGCCGTGGCTGGACGCCAGCAAGCGGCGAATTACTACGAGCAGGCCGCCACTTACTTCAATGGCGGCAAATATCCCGAGGCGATCATTCAGCTGAAAAATGCCCTGCAGGAGGATGGTAGTCTGCTGGCAGCTCGCGTCTTGCTTGGTCAGGCCTATATGGAAAATGGCGATGCGGCGGCGGCGGAGAAGGAGTTGCGCGAGGCCGAACGGCTGGGGGCGGACAAGAGCCTGACGGCTGTGCCGCTGGCGAGTGCCTATCTGAAACAGCACAAATACATAGAGCTGCTTAATGACCTCTATCTGGAGTCTTATCCGGTTGCGGTGCAGGGAGAGTTGCTGGCCTACCGTGGTCATGCCTATCTTGAAACACAGCAGTTGAAGGAGGCGGAGAAAGCCTTTAAACAGGCGGCGGAGCGGGTGCCCCGCAGTGCCGCGCCACTGGGTGGATTGGCGTTGATGCAGCTGCGGGCGGGCAGTCTCGATGAGGCGGAGGGGTATATCAAAAAAGCGCTGGCGGTGGCACCAGATGATGTTGATGCGCTCAATACCAAGGCATCGGTGATCCATGCGCGCGGCGATCTGAAGGAGGCGGCGGCGGCTTACGGCGTGGTGGTGGTGAAGGAGCCTACTCATTTAGAGGCGCGGCTGGCGCGGGCGGGTGTTTATATCGATCTGAAGGAGTACGCCAAGGCAGAGGAGGATCTCGCTTATCTGGCAAAAAAATATCCATATGAACCCCGTTCAATCTATATGCAGAGCCTGATTCACAGCTATAGCAACGATCCAGCCAAGGTGCAGGAGTCGCTGAAAAAGGCGGCGGCAGTCATCAGCAAGCTGCCGCCAGCGATGGTGATCCAAAATCGCCAGTTGCTATTGCTGGGAGGACTGGTGTTTTCCTCTCTAGGGCAGTATCAGCAGGCGCAGAGCCATCTGGAAAGTCTAGTAAAACTGGAGCCAAAAAATACTGCGGCTAGGAAGCTGCTGGGGTCGGTGCTGCTGGAGTTGAAAAAATATGATGATGTAGTAGTCCAGCTCCAGCCGCTGGTGGAGTCGGGGATGCGTGACTACCGGTTGCTCACCTTGCTGGGCACTGCCCACATGCATAAAGGGCGGCACGATAAGGCGGCGACGTTGCTTGAGCAGGCGGCGGCCTTGGGCGGTGATGATCCTGAACCCCGTCTCCACCAAGCGTTGAATAATTTTGATGCCGGTCGGCAGGCTAAGGGGAGTGCCGAGCTGGCCGCCATTTTCGAAAAAAATCGAGAGCGTATTGATGCTGGCTCTGCCCTGGCAGTGATGTATATCAAGCAGGGTAAGGCCGGTGAGGCCATTAAGGTGCTGAACACGGTGCTGGAGCGGGAGCCGGACAATATCACCTTCAACCACTTGCTGGGGACGGCGCAGGTGCTGGCTAAGCAGTACGATGCGGCGCGCGCCACCTTTATCAAAGTCGAGGCTAGGGCACCTACATTTTTGCCGGTGCAGGTTAATTTGAGCCGTCTGGACAGCCTCACCGGTCGTCATGACAAAGCGCGCCAGCGCTTGCAGAGTGCCATGAGGTTTGGGGGGGTGCCCGCGCCGCTGCTCATGTTCGAACTGGCCAAAGCGGAGGAGGCGGCAGGTGATCTCAATGAGGCGCTGCGCTGGGCTGAGAAAGTACGTTCTGAGGACCGCAATGCGCTCCAGTTGCGACAGTATCTGGCTGGGCTCTATCAACGCTCAGGTGATCCCAAAAAGGCGCTGGATGTGGCGCTCGAGGCGAAGCTGATTGCGCCAAAAAATCTTGAAATACTGGATCTACTGGCTAGCAGCCACATTACCGCAAATGACTCTCGCAGTGCTGGTGGGGCATTACGAGAAATGACGATGCTGGCGGGGTTTGACCCTCAGTGGCTCTATCGCATCGCTCAGCAGCAGTATCTGATTAAGTCCTACAAAGAGGCGGAGTGGTCGCTGCAAAAGGCAGTTCAGGCAGCACCTAATTTTGCCTCGGCCAATATCGCTCTGATCGAAATTCTTACCGGTCTTGGTAAGGTTGAAGAGGCGGAGGAAAAACTGCGCGCGGCACAGAAAAATATTACCGGGTTTAAAGAGAGTGACCGCCTGCTAGGCGATATCTACCTTAAGCGGGGTGACAAACAGCGCGCCATCAGCTACTACGAAAAGGCACAGAAGCAGCAACCGGCAGCCTTCCTGGCTATCAAGCTCTACCAAGCTTACGCGGCGGCAGGTGAGTGGCCCAAGGCGGTTGCAGTTATGCACGACTGGTCAGCCAGCCACCCGCAGGATCTGGATGCCAAGGTGGCGCTGGCTGAGGCTTATCTTCATCAAAGAGAGTACAAACAGGCTGCCACCATGTATGAGCAAGTCGTGAAACAGCGGCCGGATAATGGCTCACTGCTCAGCAATCTCGCCTTTACCTACCTCAAAATGGGTAGCGTCAATAGCGCCTTAAGCATGGCGCAGAAGGCTTACTCCCTAGTGCCCGGTGATGCAGCGATTAGTGACACCTTGGGTTGGGCGCTAGTCAAGAGTGGCCAGGCCGAGAAAGGTCTGCCCTATCTGCGTGACGCCTACTCTCGTGCCGCCAATAATCCAGAGATCCGTTATCACATTGCCGCCGCCCTTGCTGAGTTGGGGCGGGTTGACGAGGCGCGGGTTGAATTGAACGCGGTACTCGACTCAAAGCAGCGCTTTGACGGTGTTGATGAGGCGCGGGTATTGCACAAACGATTGTTTAAATAAGTGTTGTGTCGGATTTATTTACAGTTGTCGCCGATAGCGGACTATCCGATGTCGTTACACACTGATTAAATTATGGTTTTTATGTTTGGCGTGAGTTTTGCTTGGTAATTGGGGTATAGAAGCACGTTTTCATGACTTGAGTATTAATTAAAGTAAAGGCTGATCATGCGTAATTATAAACTGAGAGTAGGTGGTGCACTGACAACATCAATTGTTGCAGCGCTGTTTTCAGCCTCGGCAGCGGCATCTGTCAATTATAGCTTTTCCGGTGGTAGTGGGCAGGATGTGACAGGTGCAGCGTTCACTGCGGCGGGTGGTCCCAACGTGACCGTGACTGGCTGGGCCAACACCACGGCTGCAGGCAGTACCTCGACAATGGCCGATGACAAGCTGGCCTCTCAGACAGTTAAGCTGTGGAATGGCTTGGGTGTGCAAAACATTCTGGATGGCACGGGTTCTCCCCAACACTCTACTGATAATAATGGTCCGGTAGACATGATCCTTTTCTCTTTTGCGTCTGATATCGCCTTGACAGGGCTGTCCATCGGGTGGTCGCAAACTGACTCTGATATGTCTGTTTTGGCTTATACAGGCAGTGGGGCTCCTGCGAGCCTGACCGGAAAAACCTATGCTGATCTGACGGCACCGGGAGGTAACTGGTCATTGATTAGTCATCTGAGTGATGTTTCTAATGTGTCAAACAACAGTAGCAGCATCACTGGCAGCGCTACTTTTAATAACAGCACCAGCAAAATATTCTCATCTTACTGGCTGGTGGGCGCTTATAATCCATTGGTGGGGAGTAATATGAACTGGACCAGTACCAATGATTACGTCAAAGTCAGCGGCCTGACCGGTGAAAATAAACCGACTAATGGTGGTGGCCAAGTTCCAGAGCCAGCTACGCTTTTACTGATGGGTGCGGGCTTGGTGGGCATGACCTACGTTCGACGCCGTCGTGAAGGTGTGGCGACAGTGAAGGATGACAGCTCTCTCTCCTGCTGATTGTTGAGCTCTTCTTGCGAGATAAAAACCCGGTAATTACCGGGTTTTTTACGCCTGGAGAAAAGGCATGTTTCAATCTGGCGGATCATTGAGTGGCATTTTAATTCGTCATTGTTGTGAACGAGGGAGATAAGTGTGTAGTGGCTTGCTTATGTGTCGGACTTGGTGTTGAGGCTTCAAATGGGTTTAACAGGATATGTAATTGCCTGAGAAGGCCTTTGTGGTGTGCGTACTCATGCCAGCACCTAAGAGCCTGTTCATGACCCCTTGATCAAGATTATGAATAGACCCTAAGGTGTCTCCGGTTGATCTTTTCGGTCGAGTGTTCGCACTACATTAACGCTGGCGATGTTTGTTCACAAAGGCAATTGCATCGCTCACGGCCAAGCGTACTGAGCTGTCCATTTTTAACTTCTCCTCGTCGGTCAGGTAGTAAACTAAATCAACGCGGTGGCGCACATAGCGTGGCGGTAGTTTGTTTAGGGCGACACAGGCAATGTCTTCGATATAGTCTGCATCCTCGAGGGTCTTACTATTTCTAAGTTGTTCTCGGATCTCCAGTGAGACCAGTACTTCGAAATAGTTGTTCACAGATTCGTAGTTCATGATGCACTCCGTCTGAATGGCTATTGGCCTAAAATTTAAGTTATACCTAATATCGACCGGTAGTGATTAAAGATGACTCTGGTCTGTAACGGATAGCTATTTACTGTCATGGGGTATGTATGAGAATAAAGCTTTTTGTGCTCTGTAGTGTAGTGTTGGCGATGATGGGTTGCGATTCACATTCACTTGGATCAGGGCGTAATATTGAGTCGCTCACCGGCCCGGCGATTCAGCGATACCACGATCCACAGCAGGTAGCATTGGGTGAATCGCTCTATCGCCAGCACTGTGTTGAGTGTCACGGCCAGGGTGCTGTAGGCTCGCCCGACTGGCGTCATCGCGATACCGATGGCCTGTTCCCGCCGCCGCCATTGGATGGCACAGGTCACGCCTGGCACCACCCGACCCGCTGGCTCAAACAGATGATCCTCGATGGCAGTCCTGCCGGTCAAGGCAAGATGCCCGCCTGGCGAGGCAAGATCAGTGAGCCAGAGGCTGAGGCGATCATCACCTGGTTCCAGTCGTTGTGGCCTGATCAGATCTACGCCGCCTGGTATGAAACGCAGCAAAACAGCAAGTGAACAATCGACTAATCAAGGAGATAAGTAATGTCTAAATATGGATTTAGTGTGCAGATAGACGGTGGGTTTGATGCAGCAATCGAGAAGGTGACTGTTGAGTTGCAGAATGAGGGCTTCGGCATACTCACCGAGATTGACGTGCAGGCGACGATGAAAAAGAAGCTCAATATCGACCAGCGTCCCTATCGTATTCTTGGTGCCTGCAATCCACCATTAGCTCATCAGGCGATCAGTGCTGATCCTGATATTGGTCTGTTGCTACCCTGCAATGTCGTGGTGCGTCAGGAAGAAGATGGCGGAATTACGGTGGTGTTCATGGACCCATCCGCCGTGCTGAAATTAGTGGATAAGCCCGGCGTTGATGAGCTGGCTAGCACCGTGCGTGAAAAGCTGATGCGGGTCTGCGACGCGCTTAAATAAATCGGTAAAACTTCCTCCGTAAAATATTCCATAAAAAATGCCAGCCAGATTTAACTGACTGGCATTGTCCTTATGGACGTTTTTTTATTCTTACTAGAAAATAATTCAGTACCTATTAGCGCCCTTTGAACAGAGAGTCCTATCACAAAGACTAATCGTCATCGTCATCGTCATCGTCAGATCTATCAGAATCTGGCCGACTACGTTTCCATGTCACTTTATCCAACCAAGCGGCATCCATTCCCTCAGAAACAGACTCATCTTTAGCATAACTCCAGGTAATTGCATGCCGCCCCTTACCAAGAACAACCGTTTCTGTGCTCCAGCCAATCTCACCTGAAATATAATTAGCAAGCCGACCATCAACCAGCAGGTCATAATAATCATAATTTCCCTCACTAGAGACTTTCCAGCGGAAAGTTAGCTCACCTGGCCCCTTAAGATAGGTCATTATGTGGGAGGCTTGGTTGTCCTCTATCTTGCCACTACGCATCGCCTTCGAATTAACACTTCCGGCGGTACGACTAGCACCCCAAACAGCGTCACCACCCGAATACCAAGTTAAATCATCTGTATCTAATGCCGAGTTCGCTTCAACCTTTGCTAGTCCCAATCCTGTCAATTTAATCCTGTGCGTTTTTCCATTATTTTGCAGTATCGTCACCGTAGCTGTTTTTATACCCGGGGAGCGAGGTTTGAATTTTATTTCAATTTTACATTCAGCCAACGGATTCAAAACTTTATTACGACATCCATCTTCATCAATACGATACGCAGAGTCACCACTGATTCTGACATCTTGGACAACTGCAATACTGTTAGCAAGATTCAATACTGTTGCCGTCCATTTGCTTTTTTTGGAAACCCCCACATTCTTAAAGTTGTGGCTGCTTGGGGCATAAAGGGTATCTGTAACACTTTGCGTCCATTCAGAGTAATTGCTGGCCTTGGTATACACACCATAGGCTTCAGGTAGTGCGCAACCAATTCCCCAGCTGACAATACCCGTCAGATATGTTTGACCACCCACCGGATATACCAGAGGGCCACCACTGTCGCCCTGACAAGAATCTTTTCCACCAACAAGATAACCGGCACATATCTGATTCTGCGTCAGGCTAATAGAGGGATCAAAATTACTCAATGCTTGCTCACACACCAAGTTACCCACTAGTGGTACTTGCACTTTTTGTAAAATATTTGGAAAGAATCCCGAATCTTCCTGCAATGTTCCCCAGCCGGTCACCGTCAATAAATTACCCGGCATAATTGTTTGCATAAGGCTGGGGTTCATCAGCGGCATAGGAGGCTGGCTGACATTGCGTGCCAACTTCAGTACAGCAATATCGTTGTCGAGCGTCACGCCGTCATAATCTGGGTGAATAAATATGCCCAGTATGGGGATCCTCTCTTGCGCCGTAATATCAGTTAGCTTATGGGCACCAACAGCCACATCAATTTGAGCAGGGCCAGTTAACCAATCAACACAATGGGCCGCCGTCACCACCAGATCTGCCCTAATTAAAGTACCACCACAAAACTGGGCATAAAATGCGTCCGGTTCAGAAGAGAGTAACAGCGCCGCCATCCATGGATGTTCACCAGCAATCGCATCTGTCCCACCAACGATGAACGGCTGAATAGTGCCACTCGTTGACCCCGCCAGACCTTTGATGCGCTGAAAATTTTTCGAAACCAAAGCCCGCTCAATCGTCGTCCCTCCGCCCTTTGATACCCCGCTCTTCTCCAAAGTGGAGGATTGCGCAACAGCAATATGTGAAAAACATAAAGCAATTGAAAATACTAACCATCTTTTTAATATCAGCATTATCATCTTCCCTTGATTTTTATAAGGTCTGTGGTGATTTTTAAATAACCATCGCTTTTTCAGTATTTGTATTCAGGAGTGCTTAGCACCATTCAATAATGGCGAACAAGTATAACGACCTTGCTTTGTAAATCAGGTTATTTATTCTTAACAATCAATGTGACTCATGTGGGTATAATCACGAGGAGCGCGCTCATAACAAGACCCATACACAGCTGGGTGGGCACGTTTTTTGTGCCCACCTTACAACACTATCAATACTTTTTTCTGTAGGTATCTATTCATGACTTCAGTCCAAGCAATCCACCTATCTATCGGCGGCATGAGCTGTGCCGGTTGTGTTAGCGCGGTGGAAGAAGCGTTGCAGCAGGTGCCGGGAGTTGCCGCTGTGGTGGTGAACTTTGCTGAACACACGGCAGATGTGAGTGGTGATGTGAGTGTGGCTACGTTGATACAGGCGGTGGTGGACGCCGGTTACGAGGCGGCGGAGCTGAAGGGAACAGAGGATGAGACGCAGGAACGCGAGGCAGCGGAGCGGGCGGAGTACCGTTCGCTGCTGAAAAAGTCTGCGCTGGCGGGGGCGATTGGCGCGCCGCTGATGTTGCTCGATTGGTTTGGCGCGATGCCGATGTTGCATGGCGGCGGGCGGCTCTTCTGGTTGGTGATTGGGGTGATGAGTCTGGTGGTGATGGTTTATGCCGGTGGCCGTTTTTTTACGGGCGCATGGAAATCGTTTAAGAATCACAACGCCAACATGGATACGTTGATAGCACTCGGTACTGGCAGTGCCTGGCTTTTTTCGATGTTGATTACGTTGCTGCCATCGTTGGTGCCGGAACAGGCGCAGCACGTCTATTTCGAGGCGGCGATAATCATCATCGCGCTTATTAATCTTGGTGCGGCGCTGGAGCTGCGCGCCCGTGGCAAGACTTCGGAGGCGATCAAGCGGTTGATTGGTTTGCAACCGAAGACGGCGCGGGTGGTGCGCGACGGTGTTGAGCTTGATGTGGCGATTGCGGAGGTGGGGCTGGGTGAGACGTTGCGGGTGCGCCCCGGCGAGAAGATTGCGGTGGATGGTGTGATCATCGACGGCCATTCGAGCATCGATGAGTCGATGCTTACGGGCGAGCCGCTGGCGGTAGAGAAGCGTGTTGGTGATGAGGTGACGGGCGGGACGATGAATCGTAGCGGCACCTTCCTCTTCAAGGCGACACGCATCGGCAGTACTACAGCGCTGGCGCGCATCATCGAGATGGTGCGGCAGGCGCAAAATTCGAAACCGGCGATTGGCCGACTCGTCGATAAAGTGGCGTCAGTGTTTGTGCCGGCGGTGCTGATCATCGCGGTGCTGACATTTATGGTCTGGTTTAACTTTGGGCCGGAGCCGAAGTCGGCCTATGTGTTGCTGACAACGATGACGGTGCTGATTATCGCTTGCCCTTGTGCGTTGGGATTGGCGACGCCGATCTCGATCATGGTCGGGGTTGGCAAGGCGGCGGAGTATGGGGTGCTGATCCGCAATGGCGAGGCGTTGCAACGGGCTGGACAGCTTACGACCATCGTGCTTGATAAGACCGGCACGATCACCGAGGGCAAGCCTACGGTCTCCGCGCTGATCCCCGCAGCGGCGAATGAGGATGAGTTGCTGCGGCTGGCGGCATCGCTGGAGGTGGGCTCTGAACACCCGCTGGCGGAGGCGATTGTGGCGGCAGCGCGTGAGCGTGATTTGGCGCTCCATTCAATCGCCAACTTCGCCGCCATTGCCGGTCACGGGGTGGAGGGTGAGGTGAATGGTCAGAAGCTGTTGTTGGGCAATCGCCGCTTGATGGATGAGCGTGGTATTGCCGTTGATGCGTTGAGGGTGCGGGCTGAAGCGTTGGCGCAGCAGGGACAGACACCGATGTTCCTGGCGGTGAATGGCTCGCTGGCCGGCGTGGTGGCGGTGGCTGATCCGATCAAGGCCGATTCCAAGGCGGCCATCGCCCGCTTCCATCGCGCCGGTCTCAAGGTGGTGATGCTCACCGGCGACAACCGCATCACGGCAGCGGCGGTGGCGCAGCAGGTGGGGGTGGACGAGTTTTTTGCCGAGGTGCTGCCCGCTGACAAGGCCAGCAAGGTGGTGGAGTTGCAGCAGCGTGGTGAGGTGGTGGCGATGGTGGGTGATGGCATCAACGACGCTCCGGCATTGGCTCAGGCCGATGTTGGCTTTGCCATTGGCAGCGGCACCGATATCGCTATCGAGAGCGCTGATGTGACGCTGATGCGCAGCTCGCTGCACGGTGTGGTCGATGCCATCGAGATCTCGCGGGCGACGGTGCGCAACATCAAACAGAATCTGCTGGGCGCCTTTATCTACAATACGCTGGGGATTCCGGTGGCCGCCGGGTTGCTCTTTCCCTTCACCGGGCTACTGCTCAATCCGATGATCGCCGGGGCGGCGATGGCGTTGTCGTCATTCACGGTGGTGAGCAACGCCAATCGGCTGCGCTGGTTTAAACCCAAGGGAGAAGGGGTATGACGCTGCTGGTTAATCTCGCGGCATTGGTGCTGATGTTCTTCATCGTCGGGTGGTTTTGGCTGAGTCGGAAGTAACGCCCCCTCTATTAACGATTCTCAGTCCTGACAAAGCCCTGATCAGCTGGGTATAATGACTGGCTCAGCTCCTCGCTGGCGTCGGCCACTGCTCAGCTGTGGTGATGTTTATTTGATGTTGGTTGAATTCAGGGAGTTTCAGCATGGCAGTATCCTCCAGTCGCAGACCCGTCATGATTATCTATTCAGGGGATCTTTGTCCTTACAGCCACCGGGCGCGTCTAGTGCTGATGGAAAAGAATGTCACTGTGGAGGTTGTCAGCACGGATGGTCAGCATCTGCCCGAGGATTTGCTCGCGCTGAACCCCTACAATACCGTGCCGACACTGGTGGATCGCGATCTAGTCGTTTATGAATCGCGCATTATTATGGATTACCTAGATGAACGTTACCCCCATCCGCCATTGTTGCCGATCGATCCGATCGGCCGTGCTCAGAGCCGTATGTTTCTCTACCGCATTGAACGCGACTGGTACAGCCTGCTGCCCGATCTAACCGGTACAGATAAGACCAAGGCGGGCGCGGCGCGGCGTATTCTGCGTGATGGACTGATCTCTATTTCGCCCATGTTTGAAGAGAAACCTTTCTTCATGAGCAATGAGTTCTCTATGGTCGATTGCAGCCTGGCCCCGCTACTCTGGCGTCTGCCCCTCTACGGCATCGAGTTACCCCCTCAGGCCAAGGCGCTCACAGACTATACCCATCGAGTATTCAAACGCGCTGCTTTCCGCGCCAGTCTTAGCGCCGCCGAGCGCGATATTCGCTCTTAGTAGCGACAAAGGATTTTTTACATTGATCTCTTCACGCCCCTACCTCATCCGCGCCATCCATGAATGGATCATCGACAGCGGTCTGACCCCTTACATGCTCGTCAACGCCGGAGGTGCCAATGTTACGGTACCGACGCAGCACATCCAGGATGGCAAGATCATCCTCAATGTTAGCCCCAATGCGGTGCGCAGCCTGGAACTATCCAATGAATGGATCATGTTCAGCGCCCGCTTCAGCGGTGTTTCCATGGAAGTGAGCTTACCGCCGCAGGCAGTGCTCGCGATCTATGCCAAGGAAAATGGCCGTGGCATGGTCTTTTCTGATGAGGATGAGATGGGCCGTAGTGAGGTGCCAGATGACGAACCACCCACAGGTGGTGACGATGAGCCGCCGCAGCCGCCCAAGGGGCGCCCCAGTTTGCGAGTGGTCAAATAATTAAAAAAGTCAGGTGAAAACCTGCCTTTTTATTTGCCGATTTTCCCATGGGTGGCCATTCCCGATCACCGTCAGTCTCGACGTTTTCCTTTACTTCTTGTAACCACTCCACAACCCCTCAAAAAACTGGCGCGCATTTTGGCCTAGGGTGCGGGTGAGATAGCCGCCCTCCTGCACGATCAGGGTCGGCAGCCGCAACGCGCCAATCAAACGGCCATTTTCGAAAAAGTCCTGCGCCTGTAGCTGCCAGGTGCCAGTAGGGTCGGACTTGGCCGTATCGAGGCCGAGGGCCACCACCAGATATTCGGCTTTGAAACGTTTGACCTGATTCAGCGCCATCGCCAGGGTACGGTGATAGCGTTCGGCACTGGTGGCTTCCGGCAGGGGATAGTTGATATTGAAACCGAGCCCCGCGCCTTCACCTTTTTCGTCGGCAAAACCGGCAAAGTGCGGATAGGCGAAATCGGGGTGGCCGTGGATGGAGATGGTCAGCACATCAGCCCGTTGGTAAAAAATATCCTGGGTGCCGTTGCCGTGATGGAAGTCGACATCAAGCACCGCCACGCGACCGTAATTGCTCAGGTAGTGGGCGGCTACAGCGGATGAGTTGAAGTAACAGAAACCACCAAAGGCGCGTCGTTCGGCATGATGGCCGGGCGGCCGTACCAGAGCGTAGGCGAACTGGTTGTTGTCAATGATGTGTGTTGCGCCAGTGAGGGCGCAGTCGACCGCACCACGGGCGGCAAGATAGGCGTTCTGGTTGAGCGGCGTGAAGGTGTCCATGCAGTAGTAACCGACCTGTAGCTCCGGGTCCTTGGGCGGACGCAGGGTATTGCGCAGCGGGAAGATGATCGGATAGATCGACTTGCCTTTTGGTAGGCTCTCGCAGGCGCGTTTCAGGTAATCGACGTACTCCTTGTCGTGCACCTGTTTGATCAGCTTGACGGGAAATTGTTTGGCCTTGATTTCCGTGAAGAGCGTGCTCTTCTCCAGCTCTTTGAGAATGGAGGGAATGCGCACTGGTGCCTCGACATAACCACGGTCATGCACATGATGAATGTCGTGACCTGAATTGATGATCAGCGCGATGGGCAGCTCGCGTTTGGCCAGCGCTTTTCCTTTCTCCACCTGTTCTGCCTTGATGTATACCGGTGGGCGCAGGAGGGCAGGGTCATTCTTGAACGACTGCGCCACCATCTCGATATGTTGCTGGTCGAAAAGGGTGCCGTATTTTCGTTCAAGGATGGCGCTGACGGTCTTTCTTAGCAGCGTGCGCCGCAGCGGTTTGTCGCTGCCGAGTGGATCGTACATCAGGTAATAGAGATCCTTGTCGCCCGGATGGGCCGGGCTGGCATAGACCTCGTTGAGGATGGGAAAGACGCCATAACGCTCGTAAAAACGCAGCCGCTGCTGATTCTGTTTGAGCAGCTTAGCGTCAGTGACAACCGTTGCGTCGTCGACGTTGCATTCGAAAAAAAGCCCGTTCATACCGAGATGGAGGGCCTCTTTTTGTACCCGTTCGTAGAGAATGCCGCCGATACCGCCACCCGTGGTGCCCGGCGCGGCGGAAATCAGCTCCAGATAGCCGATATGCAGATCAGACATATGCAGCAGCATGGCAAACCCCTTGACCTTGCCATGGGCGTTTTCGGCGACAAAGAGGATGGAGCGATAGCGGTATTGCAGAGGATCATCAAGCTGCATGGTGATCTTGTTCAGGTCTTCTTTGCGTGTCAGCGGAAACTGCTGCTGCATGATCGCCTTGACCTGGCGGATGGCATCTTGATTAGCGTGTGGCGTGGTGTCGAAAATCTTTCTGATGCGGAACATGCCTGTCTACCCGTGCTGTTAAGTTCACCTGATCCTAGCACAGGGCAATCCCTGCCATGAGCGTTACAACGGCCATCTGTTTTTTGCGTTAACTAAAAATACTTATAAGTTTTAAGGTTTAAAATATGAGGCTGTTTGCTGGTCGAGGGAGAGGTCAAGGCATATCCCCATACCCACGGAGGTGAGATGACATCCTGAAAAACACAAGAAGCTTATGATTTGTATGACTTATAATAAATATAAGGTGATATTTATCGTAAGCATAGTCTTTTCTCTATGCTGTGTTTTGATCATGAAGGTCGTCTAATCGATTGAAAATGGAAGGCAAGGAGGGATAAAAAAGGCGCGCATGGGGTGATTTGCCTTATAAGGGGAGGGGGAGGGGGGTAAGGCAAGCCCCATGCGCGCTAAGGAGAGTTGATCATGTCATCAACTTGAGGGCGATTATGGACTAAGTCTTGTATCAATGATAGCAGAAAGATTTTATAATAATCATAGATGAACGTCTATTTAATAGGGTTATTATAATGATTAGAATTCGTAATGCCACCTTCCGCCAACTGCAAGTATTTGAGTCCATTGCACGCAATAGTTCCTTTACCGATGCGGCGGCGGAGCTGCACCTGACTCAGCCGACCCTTTCCATGCAGATAAAAAAGCTTACGGGGCTTGTTGGCATGCCGCTTTTTGAGCAGGTTGGCAAGCAGATTGCGCTGACGGCGGTGGGGGCAGAGCTGCTGAACACCTGCAAATCAGTCTTTGCCTCTCTGGATGAATTTCAGATGACCGTCTCTGATATTAAAGGGATCAAGCAGGGGGATCTGCGGATCTCCGGGGTGACCACGGCAGAGTACTTCGCTCCGCGCATACTGGGCGCTTTTCACAAAAAGTATCCAGGCATCAACGTTTCGTTGGTGGTGAACAATCGCCAGCACATCCTGGAGCGGCTGGAGGAGAATCTGGATGATATCTATATAGTGGGCCAGACCACTTCTGACCCTGGCATTCATGCCATCCCCTTTCTCACCAATCCGCTGGTGATCCTAGCGTCGCCTAACCACCCACTGGCGGGCAAGAAGAATATCCCACTTAAGGCGTTGGCCAACGAAAACTTCCTAGCGCGTGAGCCGGGTTGCGGCACCTTTCTCACCATGGATCGCCTTGGGCGTAGTCGCGACTTTCAGTTCAAGGTCAGTATGGCTTTGGGAAGTAATGAAGCGATCAAACAGGCGGTGATTGGTGAGCTGGGAATCTCCATGCTCTCCATCTACGCCTTGGTGCATGAGATCAACTCTGGCGAGTTGGTAGTATTGGATGTGGAGGGATTTCCCATCGAAGATGAGTGGTATCTCTGTTATCCCAAGGGCAAGAAGCCCTCGGTGGTGGCCAAGGTGTTTGCCGAATATATGCTCAGCGAAGGCCGTGAATTGACGATCAATTCATTGCCAGAATCATGGAAACCTTGATCTGATTTTTAATCATGAGCGGAGCAGGGGCTGACGGTGTTTATAAAAAGGCCGGGTAGGTGTGCCGCTCGGCCTTTTTAATTACGGGTGCTTAGAGCAGTTTGATCTTATCCAGCACCGCTTGAGCATGACCCTCAGCCGTAACGCCGTACTCCACATCCGCCAGCATGCCCTGCTTGTCGATGATGAAGGTGGAGCGAACGATGCTCATCTTCTTCTCGCCGTTCTTCTCCTTCTCCTGCCACGCGCCGTAGCTGTTGCAAAGTTCACCGCTGGTATCGGCGAGCAGATCAACCTTCAGGCCGAACTTGTCGATAAAGGACTGATGGCTTTTGCAGGAGTCTTTGCTGACACCAAGGATAACGGTGTCGTATTTGGCAAACTCGCTGGCCAGGGCCGTGAATTGGTTGGCCTCGATGGTGCAGCCGGGGGTGTCATCGCGGGGATAGAAGTAGAGCACGACATTTTGTTTGCCCTTGAATTGCGCCAGGGTGACCGGCGCATTGTGCTGATTGGGTGAGCTGAAGTCGGGGGCGGGTTGCTGTTTCGTTAACATGATGGCCTCGTTTGAGTGGTTAAAGTTGACCATCAGTATACGGAATTTGCGGTGTGACGGGAGTGGCGATTATGGCCAGCGACGAGAGGCTGCGTAGGTTGAAGTGTGACTTTCCTGTATTGCCTTGAGTGCCTCCACCACTTGGCAATCCAGTAAGACGAAATTTTTTTGCCCAGTGCGCACCCTATTTTTTCAGCGCCTCGGCCAGTTTGCGTAGCGCTTGGCCGCGGTGACTCAACTGGTTCTTTACCTCGGCAGACAACTCCGCTGAAGCGCAATCATGTGTCGGTACATAGAAGACTGGGTCGTAACCGAAGCCACCATCACCTATTGGTGCACGTAGAATGGTTCCTTCCCATGTGCCCTGGCAGATGATAGGTGTCGGGTCGCGGTCATGTTCCATAAACACCATCAGGCACTGGAAGCGCGCGGTCCGCTCGCTCTCTGGCACACGCTTCATGTCAGCCAGCAGTTTGACAACGTTGTTACCATCTGCCGCATCGGCTCCGGCAAAACGTGACGAGTAGATCCCGGGTGCCCCTTTGAGGTGATCGACCTCTAACCCCGAGTCGTCGGCAATGGCAGGCAGCCCGGTATGGGCCGCCGCATTGCGCGCCTTGATGATGGCGTTTTCGATGAAAGTGAGGCCAGTCTCTTCCGCCTCGGGTACGCCGAACTCTGATTGCGGTACTACCTCAAAGCCGAATGGCGCGAGGATCAAAGCCATCTCTTTGACTTTGCCGCGGTTGCCGGTGGCGAGCACGATGCGGTGGCTGACGCGTTGGCTCATGGGTTTAACCTTGCAACGCTTCTGTCTGTTTGGCGATCAGTTCATTGATCCCCTTTTGCGCCAGCGCCAGCATCGCCTGTAGCTCATTCATGTGGAAGGCGTGGCCCTCGGCGGTGCCCTGCACTTCGATAAAGGCACCCGCTTCGTTCATCACTACATTCATGTCAGTCTCGGCATCGGAGTCCTCGGGGTAGTCCAGATCCAGCACTGGCACACCTTTATAGATGCCGACGGAGACTGAGGCGATCTGGCCGTGGATCGGGCTTTTTTTGATCTTGCCACTCTTGATCAGGTGGTTGCAAGCATCCACCAGCGCGACATAGCTGCCGGTGATGGAGGCGGTGCGGGTGCCGCCGTCGGCCTGGATGACGTCGCAATCGAGGGTGATGACACGCTCGCCGAGGGCGTCGAGATCAACCACGGCGCGCAGCGAGCGGCCGATCAGGCGCTGGATCTCCATGGTGCGGCCACCCTGGCCGTTGGCTGTCGCCTCGCGGCGCATGCGCGAACCGGTAGAACGCGGCAGCATGCCGTATTCGGCCGTGACCCAACCCTGGCCCTTGCCCTTGAGCCAAGGTGGTACTCGCTCTTCGATGGAGGCAGTGCATATGACTTGGGTGTCACCAAATTCCACCAGCACCGAACCTTCGGCATGTTTGGTAAAACGGCGGGTGAGTTTGATGTCGCGTAACTGATCGGGGGCTCGGCCGCTTGGGCGCATGGTTTGACCTCTTGATGACTGCTGAAAGGGAGACGATTATAACGGGTTTGGCTCAAGCTGGGGCGGCGGGTGTAGACTTCTTCCGTTGTTTAAACGATTGGGTAAGTGAGGCGTGATGATGAGATCAGTGGCGTTATTGGCATGGATTGTTTTACTGGGGGTGGCGGGATGCGTCCAATTGCAAAACGATGCGGGCAAAGGGTTGGAAAGTGTGCAAAAAGAGGCCGCCGAGGGGTTAGATAACGCCGCCAAAGTGCCGAAAAATATCTGGAATTCAAACAAGAAATAACTGGCGTCACGGTTTCGCTATTATTTAAGTGGGTATTTGGCAGAAAACATTGGAGATCGGCCGCAATGCCCAACTGATTTGAGGTGTTAATATTTTCTCTATTATGCCGTTTAACACTATGGATTATATAGTTCGTATTTCAGCCTGAAGTGTAGGATTGTAAATCTGCTGTAACTAGAACAGTTTCGAAATGTAAGGAGGAGTAATGGCTGGGCCAACAGTACTGATTATCGATGATGAAGCCTTCATGCGCCGTGTTATCCGTCAGACGCTCATTAACCTGGGATGTGACCATGTAACCGATGTGGCATCGGCGACGGAGGCGCTTGCCTTGTTGGGGAAAAGCCGTTTTGATCTGATCTTGAGCGATATCTACATGCCGGGCATGAGTGGCTTGGAGCTGTTGAAGTTGATTCGTACCGGCAAGGCCGTCATCTCAAGAGATAGTCGCTTTATCGCCTTGACCTCTTTTTCCAATACCGAGGTATTGAGCGCTTCCATGTCGCTTGATGTGAATGGTTTCTTGGTCAAGCCGATCAAGGCCGATCTAGTGAAAAAAACTATGCTGAAAGCATTAAAAGAGACCATGTACCTGCGCTCAGAAGGTGAATATGAGGCGATCAATCTTGATGCGGGGTGGGCCAGTTGCGAGGAGAAAAAACAGCCCATCTCAGTGGGCGGTGGGGCTTATGTCCCGAGACCTGCGCCAGTGGCGCCAGAGCCGGTTGCGGTTGCTGATGAGCCTGGAGTGGAAATAGTCTCTGTGCTGCTGATCCCCCCCGGCGCGGTGCTGGCGGAGAAGGTGCTTGCCAAGGATGGAACTCTGTTGTTGTCGCCGGGCCAGAAGTTGACGCCGCAGTTGATCAATCGCCTTCAGGAGATACATTCCATTCTCGGTTCCGACATGGTGAAGATCTGGGTTGCGGAAGGTCAATCCGAATAGCGCTGATTTTTACCCTCAGGTTCCCACGGCCCTCCGTGGGAATCCATGTCTCACCCAACTACCCCGCCGCCTTCCTTGATCGTAGGGATGGATGCAATCCGCCCCTACGCGATGTATTTTTCTATCCACTTCACCACGGCGGCGGCGTTTGCCCGTAGCAGTGGCAGTTGTGTTGCTACGGTGGCTTTGTCATCGGCCTTTCCTGCCCTTTCCAGTGCCAGGCAGTGCTCGGCCAGTTGCGCGGCACCGGTGGTACTGGCGGCGGATTTGAGGCGATGGGCTAATTCACTGATGGTC
>JAYUTP010000109.1:0-10198 GCA_043755075.1 Tenderia sp. (SeqCode) | reverse complement strand
CAGTGGTTATTCGGTGTTTGTATGGGGTGGCCCTAAGGGCCGAGGAGTGATTATCTGCCCGCAGGCAGCAGCAGCCCCATGAACAGGCCCGGCAGCAACAGAGCATTGCCGTCTGCAATTGAAGGGAATAACGATTGTGGAAAAAAGTGGTTCATCTACTGTTCCAAGTTCACGTTAGCTCAACTATATCCACCAACGTTAAATCCTGCAACCCTCATATCAACCCCCATTCTGATCTTTATTCTGATCTTTATTCTGAGGTAGTCCAATGTGCGCCTTGCGCTCAGCACGGTGCTGGCGCAACTGCCACAAAGTCATACCCACGCCAAAGACAGCATAACCAAACACAATCAAAAAGATCATCTGCGGCGGATTCATGGCTACCAGTACAAAAACTGCCACCACCAGCAACATCCTGAAAAACGGTACTTTTCCCTTTATATCCAGATCCTTGAAACTGGAATATCGAACCGTGCTTACCATCAGAATACCAGCAGCAACAGAGAGAAAGGCGGCGACCCAAGAGAGATCCTGACGCGACCAACCGGCATCATCCCCCCACCAGACAAAACTCACCAACAGCGCAGCAGCAGCGGGACTGGCCAATCCCTGAAAATAGCGTTTATCAACAATGCCAACCTGGGTATTAAAGCGCGCCAGACGTAGGGCCGCACCCGCAGCAAACATGAAGGCCGCCGCAAAGCCGACTTTACCCAATGGAGCCAGCGCCCAGGTGTACATCACCAGTGCCGGGGCCACGCCGAAGGAGACCATATCGGCAAGACTGTCGTACTCCTTGCCAAAATCACTCTGAGTATTGGTCCAGCGGGCAATTCGACCATCAAGACCATCCATGAACATGGCAACGAAGATAGCAATAACTGCTGGCTCGAAACGACCATTCATAGCGGAGACGACGGCATAAAAGCCAGCAAACAGCCCTGCCGTGGTAAATAGATTGGGCAGCAGGTAGATACCGCGATGACGCTTCTTTTCCATTTCCATCTCTTCCGTTACTCCATCACGCCTGAGGTTAGAACACGATTGTTACGTTGTGATGCTACCAACAAAAAAACAGGGACTGGTGCGTGAAGGCACCAATCCCTGCTGAGATCCAACAAGCCAGGACTAGTTCTTGGTCTTATCGACGATCTTATTGGCACCGATCCAAGGCATCATTTCACGCAATTTGGCACCCGTTTGCTCGATTGGGTGTTCCGCATTAATACGACGCATGGCAGTCATCTCAGGGTAGTTGGACTGACCTTCAAGAATGAACTGCTTGGCATACTTGCCTTCCTGAATGTCTTTCAACGCTTGGCGCATGGCCTTACGACTCTCTTCGTTGATGATCTTAGGACCGGTCACGTACTCACCATACTCAGCGTTGTTGGAGATGGAGTAGTTCATGTTGGCGATGCCACCTTCGTACATCAGGTCGACGATCAGCTTCAGCTCATGCAGACACTCGAAGTAGGCCATCTCTGGCGCATAACCGGCTTCAACCAATGTTTCAAAACCAGCCTTGACCAGTTCAACCGCACCACCACACAGAACTGCCTGTTCACCGAACAGATCAGTTTCGGTCTCGTCCTTGAAGGTAGTTTCGATGATGCCGGTGCGGCCACCACCTATAGCAGAGGCGTAAGAGAGGGCAATTTCTCTGGCTTTGCCAGAGGCATCCTGATGAATAGCGATCAGATCAGGGATACCACCGCCCTTAACGAATTCGTTACGCACGGTGTGGCCTGGTGCCTTAGGGGCAACCATGATGACATCTAGATCAGCACGTGGAACGACTTGGTTGTAGAGAATGGCGAAGCCATGAGCAAAGGCCAGCACCGCACCTTTCTTCAGATTCGGCTCAATCTCGGCTTTGTAGAGCTGTGACTGGAATTCATCCGGGGTCAAGATCATAACCAGATCAGCCACTTTAACCGCATCAACAACAGCACTAACCTTCAAGCCAGCGTTTTCAGCCTTGATGGCAGAGGCTGAGCCTTTACGCAAACCAACAGTGACATCAACACCTGAATCTTTCAGGTTGTTGGCGTGGGCGTGCCCCTGTGAACCGTAACCAATGATGGCAACCTTCATGCCCTGGACAATGGAAAGGTTACAGTCTTTATCGTAATAAATGTTCATTCGTTATCTTCCTTCTTACACTTTTGTCAGTACTGAGAAATAACAATTTCCAACCGGGACGTTATCAGAGAGAGAGACTTTTCTCACCACGGGAGATACCAGAAATACCAGAGCGCACCGTCTCCAGAATTGCTTCACGACCAATCGCCTCAAGGAAGGCGTCGAGCTTGTCGCCTGTTCCAGTCAACTCGATGGTGTAGGTGCTGGTAGTGACATCAATAATATGACCACGGAAAATATCCGCCAAACGATTGATCTCGTTGCGCGGCTCGCTCTCGGCAGCACGCACCTTAACCATCATCATCTCACGCTCAATGTGCGGCCCCTCGGTCAGATCGATCAATTTTACTACGTCGATCAGTTTGTTAAGCTGTTTGGTGATCTGCTCGATGATCTCGTCAGAACCACGTGTCACCAGCGTCATGCGCGACAAGGTCGGATCTTCGGTCGGCGCCACCGTCAGTGATTCGATGTTATAACCACGCGCAGAGAACAGACCCGCCACACGCGACAGGGCACCCGCTTCATTTTCCATCAAAATTGAGATTATGTGCCGCATCAATTTATACCAAAATCATTTCGTTCAAACCTGCACCATTCGGAATCATCGGATAGACATTTTCGGTCTGATCAACGACAAAGTCGATAAAGACCAAACGGTCTTTATATTTACCCATGGCATCTTCCAGGGCTGGTATTACGTCTTCGTTCTTTTCAACGCGGATACCAACATGGCCGTAGGCCTCGGTCAGCTTAACAAAATCGGGGAGTGCTTCCATGTAGGACATCGCATAACGTCCTTGATAGAAAAACTCCTGCCACTGCCGCACCATACCGAGGCAGCGATTATTGAGGCAGATGATCTTGATCGGCAGACCATATTGCAGACAGGTGGACAGCTCCTGAATACACATCTGGACGCTGCCTTCACCCGTGACGCAGACAACCGTTGCATCCGGGTTGGCAAACTGCGCCCCCATTGCCGCTGGCAGGCCAAAACCCATGGTGCCGAGACCGCCTGAGTTAATCCAGCGATAAGGCTTATCAAATTTGTAAAACTGGGCGGCCCACATCTGATGCTGACCAACATCGGAGGTAACAAAAGCATCGCCCTTGGTCACTTTGTACAGGCTTTCAATAACATACTGCGGCTTGATGGTGTCGCCGTCACGTTCAAATTTAAGGCAATCTAGCGAGCGCCACTCTTCAATCTGCTTCCACCACTCTGCCAGCGCTGCCTGGTCGGGCTTTTCATTGCTTTCGGCCAACATTCCGAGCATATCTTTGAGTACGCTGCTCACGCCACCGACGATGGGCACATCCACCTTTACATTTTTGGAGATGGAAGCCGGATCGATATCGACATGGACAATCCTGGCGGTTGGGCAGAATTTCTCGATATTTCCGGTAACGCGGTCGTCGAAACGAGCACCAATGGCGATCAGCACGTCACAGTGATGCATAGCCATATTGGCTTCATAGGTACCGTGCATGCCTAACATGCCGAGGAACTGTTTGTCGGTGGCGGGATATCCCCCCAACCCCATCAAGGTGTTGGTAATAGGATAGCCGAGCTTACGCGTCAACTCAGTCAGCGGCTTAGCGCCACGATCAAGAATGACACCGCCGCCAGTGTAAATCATCGGGCGCTTGGCCGAGAGCATCAGCTCCACCGCCTTGTGAATCTGGCGCTTATTACCCTTCTCCACCGGATTGTAGGAGCGGATTTTGACACGCTTGGGGTAGCTGTACTCGCACTTGTTCGCCGTCACATCCTTCGGGATATCAACGACCACAGGGCCTGGACGGCCTGTCGTGGCGATATAAAATGCCTTTTTAATAGTCTCCGCCAGATCTTTAACATCCTTGACCAGGAAGTTGTGCTTGACACAAGGACGGGTAACTCCAATGGAGTCAACCTCTTGGAAAGCATCATTGCCGATCATATGAGTGGGCACTTGGCCAGTGAAAATCACCATTGGAATCGAGTCCATGTAAGCAGTCGCAATACCAGTAACCGCATTGGTGGCACCAGGCCCAGAGGTAACCAGCACCACGCCAGGCTTACCAGATGAGCGGGCATAACCGTCAGCGGCATGAGTGGCACCCTGCTCATGACGTACCAGCACATGCTTCACCGCATCCTGCTTATACAAGGCATCATATATATGCAGCACGGCCCCGCCAGGGTAACCAAACAGATATTCGACACCCTCATCTTTCAAACAGCGGGCGAAGATCTCGGCACCAGTCAATTCCACTTACACATCTCCTAAAAAATATTCTGCATCTGACAAAAAAAGCCCTTCACACAGGCGGCCTTTCATTTTAGCCATTTTACCAATGAAGTCAGGAAACCACACGGATTTCTAAACCTAGTCAAGCCCAGAAAAACATAGAATTCGAGCGCCACAGTATAGCAGAACTTCCTGAAAAACAGACTACCTCAACATATAACCACCGCTATAATGACGTCATTTATACCCATCTACATCCCATTTATATGAAGTGAAGTGAGCCGAATGCCCTATTTAATGCTGCAAACCAATATTGAGATTCCTCAGAAAGAGATCGCTCCTCTGCTGAAAACCATTTCAGAGACAGTCGCTAAGGCCCTCGGTAAACCGGAAAGCTACGTCATGGTGGCGCTACACGATGGCACACCAATGCTCTTTGCCGGCAATGATGACCCTACTGCCTACCTGGAACTGAAAAGTTTGGGATTGCCTGACACACTAACGTCGGCTTTATCACGAACCCTCTGCGGCCTGATCGAGCAGCAACTGGAAATCGACCAAGATCGTATCTACATCGAATTTTCCAACCCGGCAGATCATCTCTGGGGCTGGAACGGCGAGACCTTCTAGGCTGGCCTAAATATCCCCTCTATTTTGAATCGAGGAAACGGTCAATCTGAACCCAGGCATCATCGGCTATGACCTGATTGTAGTCAGGGTAGAAGGGATCGATGAAACCGTGCCCCACATCAAGAGTAATGAAGCGATGTGGTGATTGTGGCTTTTTCAGCGCGGCCTGATAGCCATTAACCGCCTCATGGGTTACTTGCAGATCATGTTTGCCAAAAACACCTAAAATAGGCGAATGAATTTTCGCTGTGTCTTTAGCAGTGACCTCCATATCACCGTAGAGCACAACTGTGGCTGCCACCTGCTCAGGTGCTAACAGCGCGGCTTGAAATGACTGCCACCCTCCCAAACCAGCCCCCAGGGTAAAAACAGCACGCCGTGGTGCCGCCAGATATTTCAGCCCGGCCAAGACGTCCTGCTTAATCCACTCGGGATCAACACTATTCATAATTTCAGTCGCCAACTCCATATTATTTGAGGCGCGGCCATCAAAAACATCTATCGTCAGCGCCAAGTAACCCTTGGCGGCGTAACGGTCAACCCACTGGCGCATGGTTTCATTCATACCCCAGCGATCATGGAGCAACAAAATAGCGCGCGTGGCCCTCTCCGGCCCAGCGATATATCCTTGCAAGGAAGTTCCCATCGCCGTATTAATAGTGATAACTTTGCCACTCGGCTCAGCCCCCTGTACTAGGCCAGCCAAGCAGATCATCAACATCCCACATAGATAACGCATAAATACTCCCTTACCATTCAGCCCCATTTTCAATCCCGTTAAAGCCCTGCACAATCGCTATCGACTATAGATTTCAAGCACGACATGCTGATTTCAAGGACTATATCACAATGAAAATACTGCTCATCCGCATAGCCTTATCCAACGAGGTATGAACGTTGCAAAGTCGCTCAATTGCCAATATTGTTGGCAACATCACTGTCCAGCCAATATCGACTTCGTCTGAATGGACACCCCACAGCAGATTGTCGATATGATCACTCGCTATTTTCAGAGCCAGGAAAAAACAACATCATGAACAATGCACCGCAACAACCCGACTGGAACAATATCGCCGAAAAATTCGATCTCTGGCTACCACATCTCGCCCCCGTTGGAGAAGCGCTGTTGGCTGCGCTGCCTGTTACCCCTGGAGATCAGATTCTCGATGTCGCCTCTGGCACAGGCGAACCGGCCCTGACCTTGGCGCGGCGCAATCCCCACAGCCATATCACGGGTATTGATGCCGCCTCCGCCATGGCCCGAGTGGCACAGAACAAAGTCCGCGATGAACGGCTCGATAACATCAGCTTCAGCGCCATGCCCGCCGAAAAGATGGAGTTTTCCGATAACAGTTTCGACAAACTCCTCTGCCGCTTTGGCGTGATGCTGTTCGCCGATTCGCTGCAAGGGTTGAAGGAGATGCAGCGAGTGCTCAAACCTGGTGGCCAATTTGCACTGGCGGTCTGGAGTACCGCCGAGACCATGACCACCCTGCACTGGGCCCACTCTGCATTCAAAACCCGACTGCCCGAAGAGAGCCTACCGGCCATTGATAAAATCACATCGCTTGGCAACCCTGGAACTCTTGAGCAGATGTTGCAACAGGCCGGCTTCCACCACTTCAGCGTTGAGCGCAAACAGTTTAACTATCAGTTCAGTTCATTCGATGAGTACTGGCAGATTGTCGAAGCTTCCGACATCATGAAGCAGCAGTTCGATGCCCTGCCAGAGGCACAGCGGAACGATATACGCGATGAAATAGCCAGTTTCGCCAGCGCCTTCCAAGGTAAAAATGGTCTCGTCATTCCACATGAATACCTATTGGCATCTGGTCAAAAATAACCACGTCATCGCCACCGATTTTTCACGCCACCCCCCTGCATACCAATTTTCTAGAGAGATATTGCCCACATACCTCACTCACTCCACCACCACAAAAACAAGGACGTCATCGCATGAATAGACTTAAAATAGCAGCAACACTTACCACACTCTCAGCCACGCTCTTTTTCCACAATGCCTCAGCCAGTAGCAGCAACAAAAGCTGGCAACGCATCAACGCACCACAACAAGCCATCGTCACCGTCAACGGCGAATCGCGTGAGATCCACCCGGGTTGCGCCTTTGCTGGCGATGATTACTCCTTCTATTTCAAAAAGGGCAAGAGCAACAAACTAGCCATATTCTTCAATGGTGGCGGTGCCTGCTGGAACAGCACCACCTGTCTCTCTTCTCTGCAAACCGCAGCGCCTGCCTACGTGCCGACTGATGATTACGTTTCTAACGATCCATCGCTGCAAGACGGCATGTTAAATCTCAACAATCCGGATAACCCCTATAAAGATTGGAGCATCGCTTACCTCCCCTACTGCACCGGTGATGTCCATTTCGGCTCAAAAGATACCGCCTACCCAATTGCTCCTGGCGTCACCAAAACCATCCGTCATCACGGCTTTGACAACTTCCTCTATGCTCGCGAATGGCTTAAAGATCACTACAACGAGGATGACAAAAACGATAAACATAAAAAAAATAAACATAAAAAAGACAAACACAAAAAAGACCATAACAAAGGCCCGAAGAAAGTTCTGGTGACCGGCGTCAGTGCCGGCGCTTATGGTGCAGCACTTAACTACGCCCACATCAAGGATGCGTTTCCTAATGCCAAGGGCTATCTGCTCGCCGATGGTGGCAGTGGCGTATTCACCGACAGCATGATGCAAAGTGCCATGCGTGGCCCCAACTCCGCCTGGAATTTCGATGCCAATCTGGCTCAGTCGGTACCCGGCATGACCACCGCCACCGCGCTCAGTGCCAACAGCTTTGCCCCCGCCGTTTATTCAGTATTGGCTAACTACTATCCCAAAGACCGTTTCTCCCAATACAGTACTGTGCATGATGCTATCCAGACTCTGTTCTACAACATCATGCTCAACAGCAACGACATGAGCCAGTGGGGCAATCTCACGCCGCAACTCTTTGCCACCTGGACCACCGGCATGCTAACCAACGCCTATGTTGCAGCTGCCTCGCCCAACTACCGCTTCTACATCGCTCCGGGTTGCCAGCACACCATCCTTCGCTCAGCCGCGATGTATTCACAACAAACAGTAGGTGGCACCACGTTTCTTGATTGGTTAGACGGACTGACCAAACGCCACGATTCACACTGGGACAACCTCAGCTGCACCGACATTGGCTGCCAGTTTCAACCGTTGACAGCAGAACAGATCGGCGCCTGCGTCACCGCGCCATAACCGTAACTCTCCACCAAGAACAGTATTGAGACAAGTCTCAATACTGTTCGATTATCTGTATTTGTGTAGCGCTGCCCCCACAGCAATCATCCCAGAAACTAGCTGACATCAAATAAGTCACTTAACTCTTTTTCATCGGGACCTAACGTTGCCAGCACTCAACGATTGAACGGGGCATCAAACCGCTGCCAGCGCTTGCTCTAAGTCAGCCAACAGGTCGTCGATATGCTCGATACCGACCGACAGACGCACCATATCTTCACTCACACCTGCCTTGGCCAACTCAGCCGGATTCAACTGGCGGTGGGTGGTGGAGGCCGGGTGGCAGGCCAGCGACTTGGCGTCGCCGATGTTGACCATGCGGGTAAACAGCTGGAGCGCATCCTGGAAGCGGGAGCCCGCCGCCATGGCATCCGCGGCTGATTTGACGCCAAAGCTGATGATCCCCGAGGCCTTGCCGCCCATGTATTTTTGCACCAATGCGTGGTCGCGATGATCCGGCAAGCCAGCGTAGTTGACCCAAGCCACTTTCGGGTGCTTATTCAAAAAATTGGCGATGGCCAGGGTATTGTCACAGATTCTGTCCATACGCAGTGCCAGCGTTTCGATGCCCTGCAAAAGCTGGAAAGCGGCCATCGCGCTCAGGGCTGCGCCCATGTTGCGCAGCGGCACGACACGCGCACGACCGATGTAGGCGGCTGCACCGAGCGCTTCGGTATAGACCACGCCGTGATAGCACACGTCGGGCTCGTTTAGACGCTTAAAGCGCGCTTTATGCTCAGCCCAAGGAAATTTTCCGCTATCGACAATCACACCACCCAACGTGGTGCCGTGGCCACCTAGGTATTTGGTTAACGAATGCACTACGATGTCGGCACCGTGCTCGAACGGGCGACACAGGTAGGGGCTAGAGACTGTGTTGTCCACGATCAGCGGCACGCCAGCTGCGTGAGCCACATCGGCCAGCGCGGCGATGTCTGTCACATTACCCAACGGGTTGCCGACAGATTCGCAGAACACGGCCTTAGTGCGGGCGTCGATCAGCGCTGCAAACGAGGCCGGGGCACGCGGGTCAGCAAAGCGAACTTCAATGCCCATTTGCTGGAAAGTGTGAGCAAACAAATTATAGGTGCCGCCATAGAGGGCCGACGACGCCACGATGTTGTCGCCAGCCTCGGTGATCGTTTGAATAGCATAGGTAATTGCTGCCATGCCCGAAGCTACAGCCAGCGCGCCAATACCACCTTCGAGCGCCGCCATGCGGGCCTCTAATACGGCATTGGTCGGATTCATGATGCGGCTGTAGATATTGCCAGCCACCTTCAAGTCGAACAGGTCGGCACCATGTTGGGTGTTATCAAAGGCATAGGCCACCGTCTGATAAATCGGTACTGCCACGGCTTTGGTAGCCGGGTCAGGCGTGCAGCCGCCGTGGACGGCGATGGTCTCAATTTTCATGGTATTCCTATCCCTGTGAGAAAAATCCTAAGGTTAACAGGCCGTTCTGCACACGTCCAACAACAGCATTTTTCAATACAAAACGAGTCTGAGCTGCTGAGGTTTTAATCAGGCATGATGCAAATCAAAAGGGCCAGGGTCAAATTAAATTTCTGACTTTTCATTCAACCCGCACTGGCGGGATGAAGCTGCGCCAGTCGTTTAATTATGACGTTATCACAGCAATTCAATAAGCCAGTTTCAGCCGCCCTGCAACGTCCGTAACGGCGGCTGGTTGATTACAAAGCGCAACCCCAGCGTGCCGGTCACACCTACGCCAATGGCACCAATCAACATCCCTGTCAGCCACAAGCTCGGGCCTGGCACATAACTGAGCTCAAAAAAACGCTGCGCGACAACCATGCCAACAGCGCCAGCACTTAACGCTGCCACCAAACCAGACAACAGCCCCAGCACGGCATACTCAACGA
>JAYUTP010000108.1:0-21160 GCA_043755075.1 Tenderia sp. (SeqCode) | reverse complement strand
TGGCGCGACTCATCATCGAGTGAGTCGATCAGCTTCGGGGCGTTTTCATTCAGTGCCTGCATTGCCGGATTTTTGCTGTCGAGGATGCGCAATGGATTGCTCTGCAGGCGACGCTGGCTGTCCTCATCGAGCTGGTCTAGGTGAGCACTCATGTACTCCACCAAGGTGTCGCGATAGCTGGTTCGCGCATCAGCTGAACCGAGCGTATTGATCTGCAACTGTAAATCTTTTAAACCAAGCTCGCGCCACAACCGTGCCGTCATCATAATCATCTCGGCGTCGACATCGGGGCCGGAGAGACCAAAACATTCAACACCAATTTGCTGAAACTGGCGGTAACGTCCCTTCTGCGGCCGCTCGTGGCGAAACATCGGCCCCTTATACCAGAGACGTTGAATCTGGTTGTGAAGCAGGCCATTTTCAATTCCAGCACGTACACAACCTGCGGTTCCTTCTGGGCGCAGGGTAAGACTGTCGCCATTACGATCTTCGAAGGTATACATCTCCTTCTCGACGATATCGGTCACTTCACCAATGGTGCGTTTGAAGAGATCAGTGCTCTCAACAATCGGCATGCGAATCTCTTCGAAACTGTAGGCTTCAAAGACACGCTGCGCCGTCTGCTCCAGCCATTGCCAATAAGGTGCATGTGCTGGCAGGATGTCGTTCATGCCGCGCACGGCCTGGATATTTTTGGACATAAGGTCTGTTCTATTTTCCAGCAGAGGGACAGGCGGCACACTCGGCGCTGCTACTCTCCTGCTTGATCTTAATTCTGGCACGGATGACGCGCTCCAGCTCATCCACCATGCCTTCATTACCAATTTTGTGGCTTGGTTTGCCTTCGATATAGAGTAGGCTTGGATCACCTCCCGCCAAACCCACATCTGCTGCACGCGATTCACCCGGGCCGTTGACAACACAACCGATGACCGCAACGTCAAGCGATTCGGTTATATCTTCAAGACGCCGCTCCAGTTCATTGACCACACCGATGACATTGAACTGTTGCCGTGAGCATGAGGGACAGGCAATCAGATTTATCCCCTTGCTGCGAAGGTGCAAACTCTTGAGGATGTCGAAACCAACCTTGATCTCCTCCACTGGATCAGCGGCCAGGGAGATACGAATAGTGTCGCCAATGCCATCGGCCAGCAACATACCCAAACCAATCGCCGACTTCACTGTGCCGGAACGCAGACCACCCGCCTCGGTAATACCGAGATGGAGTGGCTGTTCGATCTGATTGGCGAGCAAACGATAGGCGGCAACCGTCATGAAAATTTCAGACGCTTTGAGACTAACCTTAAACTCCTGAAAATTGAGTTTATCGAGGATGTCGATGTGACGCAGCGCCGACTCAACCAACGCCTCGGGAGTTGGCTCGCCATATTTTTTCTGTAAATCCTTTTCCAGCGAACCGGCATTAACGCCGATGCGGATTGGGATGTTGTTATGACGTGCCGCATCAACCACCGCACGAACACGGGCATCACTGCCTATGTTGCCAGGGTTGATACGCAAGCAATCGACACCCAGCTCCGCCACTCGCAGTGCAATTTTATAGTCGAAGTGGATGTCCGCCACCAACGGCACATTGACCAGCTTTTTGATTTTGCCAAAAGCCTCAGCAGCCTCCATGCTCGGTACCGAGACACGAACGATATCGGCCCCGACCGCTTCAAGCGCTTTGATCTGCGCCACAGTGGCCGCCACATCACACGTCTCAGTATTGGTCATGCTCTGCACCGAAATCGGCGCATCACCACCAACAGGCACATTACCCACCATTATCTGGCGTGATTTACGGCGAACGATTGGGCTCTTATGTTCCATAAAAACTCTCCCGATTATTCAGCACTGCCCAGCGTGAAGCGGGCGATACCTTTGTTTTCATAAGAATGGTGGTCGAAAGGAGCACTGTTATATTCAATTTTAACGGCTAGCGAATTGCCAAGCAGTACTTTGAACGGCGGCTGGCCGCTCACAGCGCGAGTAGTATCAGCCTTAGCCAGATCTACAAACAGACGCTCACCTTTGGCGTCGGTAATATCAACCCATGAGTCCTGGGTAAATTTCAGCGTAATTGTACCGAGGTTGGACTCTGCTGCTGTAGCAACAGTGGGAATGGTCGCGACAACGACCGTTGAATCTGTCTCTGAAGAGGGGGACGGCGCCAATTCTGGCAACGCCAACTCCATCATCCCATCACCATTGGTGGCACCCGCCATGTCAACAGTTTCGCTTTGAACGGATTCCGGCACCACCACTTCCTCAGCAGTATTTTTGAACGTTTCGATCTGCGACCACCACCAGACGACTATCGAGATTACCAACACCGCCACGATGACCCATGTAGTGGAGCGTGGCGCGGTATCACTGGAGCTCAACTCCCGCACCCGACTCACATTAGTCAAACCTGGCGCATCGGCACCACAGACTTTGCTATACGCGGCAAGCACCGGAGTCACATCAACATTCAGCATGCGAGCATAGTTACGCAGATAGCCTTTAACAAACGGTGCAGGCGGCAGGTTGGCTAGGTCTTCGGTTTCAATCTGCTGCAATAATTTCAGTTCAAAGCGCAGTTCAGCAATCACTTCAGTCACTGAAATGTTGTTAGCCTCACGAACCTCACGTAGGTATTTACCCCAGCGTGCATCCTCTGTCGGCTGCTCAATTCCTTTCTCTGTGACGTCCAATGGGTTACTCATCCTTCATATTTCCCTTACTAAGAACTACTCTGTTATTGCATCTGGAAAACGTGTCTTCAGCGCGTGATGATACTCCTGCTGGGCCTGCTCATTGCCGAGCGCATTTTCAACCCGGATCGCCAACTTCAGGCTCTGCTCCGACTGTACTGAGACAGCGTGAAAACGTTGCAGAAAGGCGCGCGCCTTCAAATACTCTTTGCTGTCATAGTTAAGCTGTGCCAGCTGATAAAGCGACTTTGGCAACTTTGGATTAAGCGCTAGCGCCTTGCGGAAATACTCGTCAGCCCGATCATTGTTGTTGACGCGCTGGGCGCAGAGCGCCAGATTTTCATAAGCCAACTCCGGCGTCTGGTAACGCGGCGCATTGGCCGCACGCAGAAAATATTTTTCGGCATCGGAAAAACGTGACTGATCGCAGAGAAAGGCGCCGTAGTTGTTTAGAATCATCGGGTTTTTCGGCTCAATATCAACCGCCTTGTCGAAATGCTTCTCGGCCTTTTTGGTCTCGCCCAGCTGTTTGTAGACCTCAGCGATATAGTGATTAGCGGCTAGATCATTACTATTTAAATCCAGCGCCCGTTGCAGCCTAACCAGCGCCTGATCCAGCTTGCCCTGACGTAGATAATTAAGCCCAAGATCACTGTAGATCTGAATTGCCTCAGCCTCATCCTGCTCTTTGACGCCACCGCTCTGAACACACCCCTGCACCAGAAGAGCTACTGCTATCGTCATCAATAGTGAAAACATATTCACCCTTCGCCCTCCTGTACGGCGTTCACTATCTTGGGCAGATTACGTTTGGTACGATCCATCACCTTGCCCACTAACTGCCCACAAGCGGCATCAATGTCATCACCCCGAGTACGACGGGTGACAGTGGTAAGGCCGGCCGCGCAGAGCATCTCCCAGAAGCGCTGTATTGCATCAGGCTTGGAACGAAGATACTGCGATTGAGGGAATGGGTTGAACGGAATCAAATTAATCTTTGAAGGAATACCTTTAAGAAGTTTAATTAACTGGCGGGCGTGTTCCGGTTTGTCATTAATGCCATCAAGCATCACATACTCAAAGGTGATCTTGCGCTTGTTACCGGCAGCAACGTAGTAATTGCAGGCCGCCATCAACTCTTTTAACGGGTATTTACGATTAAGCGGCACCAACTCATCGCGCAACTCATCATTAGGTGCGTGCAACGACACCGCCAGGCTGACGTCACTCGCCGCCGCCAGTCGCTCCATGGCAGGCACTACGCCAGCGGTACTCAGTGTGACCCGTCGTTTCGACAGGCCATAGCAGTCGTCGTCGGTCATGATATTCATGGCAGCAACAACATTATCAAAATTCAGTAGCGGTTCCCCCATCCCCATCATTACAACATTAGTGATGATCCGCTCTTCACGATGCGTGGCACCGTAATGTTGGTAGGCCGCACGCAGCTGACCAATAATCTCGGCAGCGCTGAGATTGCGATTAAACCCCTGCTTTCCCGTTGAGCAGAAAGAACAATCAAGGGCACAACCGACCTGCGATGAGACACACAGCGTGCCGCGATCACCTTCGGGAATAAGTACGGTCTCGATGCAATTACCGCTATCGAGACGCAACACCCACTTGTGGGTACCATCAGTCGAGGCCTGATCCAGCACGACTTCAGGTGCCCTGAGTTCTGCCACCTCTTTGAGGCGGTCACGCAGCGGCTTGCTGATGTTCTTCATCTCATCAAAGTCGTTGACACCGAACTGATGAATCCATTTCATGACTTGGGAAGCACGAAAGGCCTTCTCCCCCATGCCGGTGAAGAAGGCCTCAAGACCTTTGCGATCTAGGCCAAGCAGGTTGACCTTGGTATCACTCAAGTTTTTTTACCTCTTAGCGTGAACTGATTTCTGTCGCGCTGAAGAAGTAGGCGATTTCGATAGCCGCGTTTTCAGCGCTATCTGAACCGTGTACTGCATTAGCGTCGATAGAGTCAGCGAAGTCAGCGCGGATGGTGCCAGCTTCGGCTTCTTTGGGGTTAGTAGCCCCCATCAGCTGACGGTTCATGGCAACAGCGCCTTCACCCTCCAGAGCTTGGATCATGACCGGACCAGAGATCATGAAGTTAACCAGATCATTAAAAAAAGGCCGGGCCTTGTGTACAGCATAGAAGCCTTCGGCTTCAGCACGGCTCAGCTGCGCCATCTTGGCGCCAACAATCTTCAGCCCTGCCTTTTCGAAACGACTGTAGATCTTGCCAATCACGTTTTTGGCAACTGCATCAGGCTTGATAATAGACAATGTACGTTCAACGGCCATTATTGATAAACTCTCCGTAAATTTCAGACTTATAAATAGCAACAGGCCCGCGATTTGACGCAGGCCTGTACTTACCTTAAAAACCCAGCACATTTTACCCGTTTTAAGCGCTAACCGCCACGGTTAAGCAACGGGCGATAAAACCTAGGCTATTCCCGCTCCTCGATCCAGTCCATCTGGATCGCCTCGAGGGTATTTTCGCCGCAACGCTCCTGCAGATTATCGAACTCATCAGATCACCGCAGGTGGGAACTCCCACCATCCCGGCACCGACAGCACTGCTCTATTCTGTAAAAAGAACCGACATGACGTGGATTCTCGTGGTGATCCATCGATTTTTCACTGTAGGCCATTATTTTTTAACCCTACAGACTAATGCGCGGCCCATTGCACACTCTTCAGGTCAACGCCGTCCATATACATCGCCCTAAGCTTGGTGACCTTCTCTTTCATCAGGCCGGCGGCGTAATCTACATCTTCCACCGTGGTGAAACGGCCGATGCTGAAGCGGATCGAGCTGTGAGCCAATTCATCACTGCGACCAATGGCCCGCAACACGTAGGACGGTTCAAGGCTAGCCGAGGTACAGGCCGAACCAGATGACACTGCAATATCCTTCACCGCCATAATCAGTGACTCACCTTCAACAAAATTGAAGCTGATATTGAGGTTGCCCGCCACTCCATGTTGTATATCTCCATTGAGATAGACCTCTTCCATGCTGTTAAGTGCATTCCAAAGGCGATCACGCAAGATACGAATGCGCTTATTCTCAAACTCCATCTCATCTTTAGCGATACGGAAAGCTTCACCCATACCGACGATCTGGTGCACTGGCAGAGTGCCAGAACGCATACCTTGCTCGTGACCACCGCCATGCATCTGCGCCTCAATACGAATACGGGGCTTACGCCGTACATAAAGAGCACCAATCCCTTTCGGACCATAGATTTTGTGGGCTGAGAAAGACATCAGATCAACTTTAAGCGTCTCTAGGTCAATTGCAACCTTACCCGCGCTCTGGGCAGCATCAACATGGAAGATGATGCCACGAGCGCGGCACATCTCGCCAATCGCGCCAATATCCTGAATCACTCCAATCTCATTATTAACGTGCATGATGGAAACGACAATTGTGTCATCACGCATGGCAGCCTCAAGTTTGACCAGATCAATCATGCCACTGGGTTCAGGATCAAGATAGGTTACTTCAAACCCTTCACGCTCAAGCTGACAACAAGTATCAAGCACCGCTTTGTGTTCGGTCTTGCTGGTGATGAGATGTTTACCCTTGCGCTGATAGAAGTGCGCCGCACCCTTGATGGCTAAGTTATCAGATTCGGTGGCACCGGAGGTCCAGACGATCTCTTTAGGATCGGCATTGATAAGCGCAGCGACCTGTTGGCGCGCTTCAGTCACCGCTTCATCAGCCTTCCAGCCGAAAACATGCGAACCTGAGGCGGGGTTGCCAAAGTTGCCATCCATGGTCAGGCAAGCCATCATTTTCTCGGCAACCCGAGGATCCACTGGTGTAGTCGCCGAATAATCTAAATAGATGGGCAGTTTCATTCTTTAAATCTCCACAACCCCTGACATTCTGCACTTTAGACCCACGCTAACATCAATGTTGAACGCAAGGTTTCCATTTTTTGCTTCAATGCTGCCACTAAAACAACAACATCGGTCTCGCTGTTAGTGCAACCAAAACTAATCCGTGTTGCACAGCGGGCGAGCGATTCATCAACCCCCATTGCCAACAGCACATGACTCGGACAGGCTCTCTGACTGTCACAGGCCGAGCCGCTGGAAACATCGATGCCAATTTTGTCGAGTTCCATCAACAAAAACTCGCCATCCATACCAGTAATTGCCAAAAACACAGTATTCGGAAGGCGCCGTGCCTACTGGGAAAAAACCACAACCCCTTCCATTAAATCCAGCTGGCGCTCCAAGCTCTGACACAAACCATTTAGGTGTGCCCGTCGCGTGACCAGCTCCTTCTTGACCAGCTCTGCCACCTTGCCAATCTCGACAATGGCAGCCACATTTTCAGTGCCACTGCGATAACTATGCTCCTGCAGAAAAACACGCATCACTTCACCCTGCAGAAACCACGCACAAACATGTTAGCCAGTAACGGCGAAATCCCGCCCAGTCTTATCAGGCTTGTATTTAACACTCTGTTGTTTGTTGTCCTGACGCACCGAAACCTCACGCACCGAGCGGCGATCCACCAGCTGCTGAAGATCAATACTTGCTAAAAAATCATGAACTTGACTACTAAGATCACACCACAAATCATGCGTTAGGCAAGACTCGCCATCCTGGCAGTTACTCCGTCCACCACAACGGGTTACATTTACATTTTCATCGATCGCGTTAATCACATGCACAACTGCAATCTCGCTCGCTGGACGAGCTAGACGGTAACCACCACCAGGACCACGAGCACTATCTACCAACCCCTGGCGACGTAAGCGTGAAAAAAGCTGCTCAAGATAAGAGAGCGAAATTCCCTGCCGTTGCGAAATATCAGCCAGCGGGACTGGCGCATTAGTGGCGTGTATCGCCAAGTCCAGCATCGCCGTTACCGCATACCGCCCCTTGGTTGTAAGTCTCATGACAAATCCTCTTGATGTTTATGATGCGTATAGAGCCAAAAGCCGCTCCGTTCATATTGCCCTATAGTTTATATGGGGAAACAATATATCCAACTAAACTATTCAAGTATTAGCCTGACAAGTTAATCAGCTACTAGTCTTTGTATTTAGTTTGGGTGCTTTCCCTTTTTTCGGTACGTTTTTCACCCCCCTCGTCAATCTCACAGGATTCGAGTACCGGCATGGGGACATCACCTACTGCACCACCAAGCTGTTCAATCATCTGACACATCTCCACCATTTTGGTATCCATGGCGTGAATATGGTCGAGCATGCAGTTGATGGCATGAACTACTGGATCGGTTGTTTCCTGAGACATGCCGTAGGCATCAAAACCAATTTTTTTAGCGATGGCCTGACGCTTGGCATCCTTTTCGTTTTCTACTTTATTGACAATACGGCCTGGCACTCCGACCACTGTATTACCGGGGGCAACATCCTTAACCACGACGGCATTGCAGCCTACCCGCGTTCCTTCACCCAGAGTGATAGGGCCCAAGACCTTGGCACCAGCTCCCACCACTACATTGTTCTGTAGAGTGGGATGGCGCTTACCCTTGTTCCATGAGGTGCCTCCCAGTGTCACTCCATGATAGAGGGTGCAGTCATCGCCAATCTCAGCGGTCTCACCAATCACCACCCCCATCCCATGGTCAATAAAAAAACGTCGGCCAATGGTGGCGGCGGGATGGATCTCGATGCCAGTCAACCAGCGAATCAGGGTCGAGTTGAGACGGGCCAGCCATTTCATTCCCATGTTCCAGAGGGCATGGCTGACGCGGTGGCCAAGCACCGCATGGACGCCTGGATACGTGGTCAACACCTCAAAAATATTACGTGCGGCGGGATCGCGATCAAATACACATTGAATATCTTCGCGAATGCGCTGAAACATCTGCCACCAATCCTTAAATAATAGAGTTCTGCTCAGAGAGTTTATCTTAGCGCCATCCTAGGAATAAAAGCCAATCGGCTACGACTCTTTGGATTTGTAAAGTTTACGACCTTGGGCAGCGGAGAGGATGCCACGCAGTATATTCACCTCGGTCTGATCAGGCCGTGCCCGGTTGAATAGGCGGCGCAAGCGGCGCATTAGCTTGCGTGGCTGATTACTATTAAGGAACTCCAGCTCCACCAACGCCTGCTCCAAATGCAGAAAAAATGACTCCATTTCGTCCGCATTTGCCAGCTCACGCGCCTCATCCCCCTCGGTAACCAGCTTGGCTAGTGGCTCAGCCATCATCACCTCATAAGCCAACACCTGCACGGCGGCAGCCAGGTTGAGCGAGGAAAAAGCGGAGTTGGTGGGGATATGCACCAAATAGTGGCAACGCTCCAGCTCATCATTGGTCATTCCTGAGTCCTCACGACCAAAGACTAATGCAACATCCCCAGTGGCGCTTTCAGCCATCAACCGAGCGGCGCATTCGCGGGGTGCCATCACCGGCCAGGCGATACGGCGATTACGATCACTGGTGCCTGCCACAAAGTGGCAACCTATCAGCGCCTCTTCGAGCGTCGAGCAGACCACGGCATTCGCCAATAGGTCATCAGCGCCGGAGGCTCGCGCTGTTGCTTCAGCGCTAGGAAACTCTTTGGGTTCAACAAGATATAGTTTATCCAGGCACATGTTTTTCATCGCCCGAGCGACTGCCCCGATATTGCCGGGGTGGCTGGTATTGATTAATACAATTCTGACGTTCGTTTTCATGGGGCGTAATTCTAGCCGATTCCTGATGGATCCTTTTAAAAAAATCACCCCTATCTCAACCCTAATACAGTACTGTCCTCTGCCCAACAAAGTAGCAACATCCCCTTTTGTCTGCGCCATCCCTCACGGGGCGGTGTTACATGCCTTGGTGGCGAACTTGCCGATGGATGTTTTTTTAGGGGGCGATTCGCTGCCGATATACGCGCTTAGGCAATCAGCCATCCGCCTAGAGCTCGCACCTATTATTAAGGTATGGCAATAATTTTATATCTTGAAAGGAAGTTGTAATAAGTCCAAATCGGGGCGTCGAGCAAAGACACAAAATGGCATAATGCAAACAGACATATTATTTAAACATCGGGAGTTTTTTGTGGAACACCTCACCCTTACCCGTCCTGACGACTGGCACATCCACCTGCGTGACGATGTCGCTCTCACCACCTCGGTGCCTCACGTGGCCGCCCAGTTTGGCCGCGCCATCGTCATGCCCAACCTGCGGCCGCCCGTCACCACCACCGAGGCGGCCCTGGCTTATCGCCAGCGCATCCTGGCGGCGCGCCCCAAAGGCTCCGATTTTGAACCCCTGATGACACTCTACCTCACCGACGCCACGTCTCCAGAGGAGATTCACACGGCCAAGGCCAGCGGCTTTGTGCACGGCGTCAAGCTCTACCCAGCCGGGGCCACCACCAACTCCGACTCCGGCGTCACCGACCTCGCCAAGACCTACGCCACCCTGGCAGTGATGGAAGAGGTAGGCATGCCGCTACTGATTCATGGCGAGGTGACCGACAACCACATCGACATCTTCGACCGCGAGAAGGTCTTCATCGATCAGAAGCTGGCACCGCTGCTGGAACGTTTCCCCAAACTCAAGATGGTCTTCGAACACATCACCACCCGCGACGCCGCCGATTTTGTGCTCTATGGCCCAGATAATCTGGCGGCCACCATCACCGCCCACCATCTGCTGATGAACCGCAACCACATGCTGGTCGGCGGCATCCGCCCACACCTCTACTGCCTGCCGGTATTGAAGCGTGAAGAGCATCGTCAGGCGCTGGTCAAGGTCGCGACCAGTGGCAACCCCAAATTTTTTCTCGGCACCGACAGCGCCCCGCACCCCAAATCGGCCAAAGAGTCGGACTGCGGCTGCGCCGGCATCTACACCGCCTTTGGTGCCATCGAGCTCTATGCCGAGGCCTTCTATGAGGCCGGCGCCCTCGGCCAGCTCGACGGCTTCGCCAGCCGCCACGGCCCGCGCTTCTACGGCCTGCCGGTCAATAAAGAGACCGTGACTTTGGTGCGCCAGGAGTGGGCCGTGCCCAAGTCCTACCGTTTTGGCGACGAGACCGTCGTCCCACTCCGCGCTGGTGGCAACCTCACCTGGCAGCTGATTCACCCCGACCACAAAGGATAATCACCACCCCATGTCTGATTCTACCTACCGCATTGCCGACCGTTTCCGCGGCTTTTTGCCCGTCGTCATTGATGTTGAAACCGCCGGATTTAATGCCGAGACCGACGCCCTGCTGGAGATCGCCGCCGTCGTGCTGCGCATGGATGATCGCGGGATACTCTATCGCTACCAGACCCACGACTGCCATATCGCCCCCTTCCCCGGTGCCAACCTCAGCGAGGCCTCGCTCGCCTTTAACGGCATCGACCCGCACCACCCCTTCCGCGACGCGATGCAGGAGGCCGAGGCATTAGAAAAGATTTTCGAACCGATTCGTCAAGAGATCAAAGAGAGCGGTTGCAGCCGCGCCGTCCTCGTCGGCCACAACCCCTTTTTCGATCTTGGCTTTCTCAACGCCGCCGTCAAACGCACCAAGGTAAAAAGCCCCTTCCACGCCTTCACAAGCTTTGACACCGCCACCCTCGGCGGCCTCGCCTACGGCCAGACTGTACTCGCCAAGGCCGTGCAAGCCGCTGGCTTCAAGTGGGATAACGAAGCCGCCCACTCCGCCATCTACGACACCGAAAAAACCGCCGATCTATTTTGCAATATCGTCAACAGCTGGCAGGAGTTGCATCAGCGCAGCGGCTTGATGGATTGACCCACCCCCGCGTAACGAAAAACAGTGAAGGGCTGGGCCGCTCTGCCAACAGCACGGGTAGATCAGCCCTCAGTTCAACAGCCGTCTAGCGACTAGGTTTTAAACGAAACAACGCATTGGCACCACTGTCGCTGGTGAAATAGATCGCGCCATCCGGGCCAATGGCGACACCCACCGGGCGCGCCCAACGTTCGCCATTGGCCAACTGAAATCCAGTGACCAGATCATCGACACGTTGCGCCTCACCCTCTTTAAAACGCACCGCGACAATCTTGGGTAGTCGCCGTGATGCCTTCGCGCCAAAAAACGAGCCGCTGGGACGGGTACCCCAGGAGCCGCGCAACGCCACCACCGCATCCCCTTCCAGCTGTTTATCCATCGCACCTGCGGGCACAAAGGCCACTCCCATGGGTGCATTGCGCGCCGGGAAGGTGACAACGGGGATTTGCACGTCGACCTTTGGGCGAGGCGGCGCAGTGTCGATACACTCATCGCGCCTTACTTCGTGGTCGTCATACTGAAACCAGGGCATGCCGTGAAAAGAGCCTGGCGTCAGACGGCTGAAATATTCAGGCGGCAGTTCAAATCCCCAGTGATCCGGCCCGTTGTTGCTGGCATAGAGTGTTTTCGTGGTGGGATGCCAGTCAAAACCGACAGGGTTGCGCAGCCCTGTGGCATAACTCTGCCAACGGGCCTTGCCGTCCTGCTCCTGCAGCACCATGACACCGCCACGTTGAGCATCAAAGGGATAACCCGCCCCCAAATATTGATCACTGCAATTGCCGCTGATGCCAAGGCTGAGATAGACCCGACCATCCGGCCCCAGCGCCACGGTGCGGCTATTGTGGCCAGAACCCGCAGGCACGGGTGCCAGCAGCGTCACGCTATCTGCCGGAATTTTTTTCTGACCCGGTTGATAGGGCGCACGGTAGAGACCATCGGTCTGGGCAATCAATATCTCGCCAGGACGGAACGCGACACTGTGCGGGTAATCCGCCAGTCTCACCATCACTTCAGCATCGCTGTAGGGCGGCAACAAGCGATAGACATTGCCGGATTTTGAACCAATGAAGAGCTCCCCTTTATCATTGAAGGTCGGCATGCGCGGCTCATCGAGGCGTTCTGTCAGGAGTTCGAGACTATAACCGCTGGGGATCGTCACCTGTTGCTGCTCACCCGCCACGCGCAATTTTTGTACCTGGTAATCGAGTGACTCAGTGGCGGCGAAGGCCAGGCCACTGAGTGAACTGAAAAGCAGGGCTGACAGCAGCTTTCTCAAGGTCATGACGACAACTCCATGCAAGAGGGGTTGGCCCTAATGTACAACCAAACAGATTCGTTAAACAAAAAAACAGGCGTCTGGGCACCTCTACAAACTCAAGCTGAAAATAAAAAAGTCGTCCTGTCGGTAATCGACAGGACGACTTGGGGAGATGCGGATAGTGCTAGATTAGGCCTGAGTTGCCTTAACCATTTTCTCCAGCTCACCCTGCTGGAGAAGATCCATGGTGATGTCGCAACCACCCACCAGCTCACCATTGATGTAAAGCTGCGGGAAGGTGGGCCAATCGGCGTAACGGGGCAGATTTTGCATCAGCTCCGCATCTTGCAACACATTGTAAGCGTTGTACTCAGCCCCAACCACCTTCAACGCCTCAACCACACGGGCAGAGAAACCACACTGAGGAAACTGCGGCGTACCTTTGATATACAGCACGATGGGCGCACCCTCTACCTGCTGTTTGATCTTCTCCATTATGTCCATAACCACTCCTCTTTTAACCTGTTTTACAGATGACGACAAAGCCGAGCATTATACTCGGAAATTAGCACCAGCAAAATGTGGACTACTCTTGGTCGCATTTTAACTGGCCAACAATTCCACCCATGGCATAGGCCATGCCACCAAGACAGGTCGGGGTGTACGCTAAGCTGTTCCTCGGCATCAAAGCCGTTGAAATAGACTACAATTCTGGCACAACACCAAATAAGACCTCCTTGCATTACCCCTAACGCTCGTTTAGACTAAATCCAATCTTTTTTGTCAACTATTGACCACTTCAATTCAACCTAGGAGATCTACACCATGGCACATGAACTGCCCGCACTGCCCTTCGCCAAAGATGCTTTGGTCCCGCACCTGTCTGCCGAGACCTTCGATTACCACTACAGCAAACACCATCAGGCCTATGTCACCAATCTGAACAACCTGATACCTGGCACCGAATTCGAAAAGCTCTCCCTCGAAGAGATCATCAAAAAAGCCTCAGGTGGCATCTACAACAACGCTGCCCAGGTCTGGAACCACACCTTTTTTTGGAACTGCATGAAGCCAAACGGCGGCGGTGCGCCAACAGGTGCCCTGGCCGATGCCATCAATAAAAAATGGAGCAACATCGACGAATTTAAAAAAGCCTTCCATGCCTCCGCCGTTGGCAATTTTGGCTCCGGCTGGACCTGGCTGGTGAAAAAAGCTGATGGCTCGCTAGAGATCGTCAACATGGGCGCTGCCGGCACCCCACTGACCACGGGTGACAAGGCGCTGCTCTGCGTCGACGTATGGGAACACGCCTACTACATCGACTACCGCAACATGCGACCAAAGTTTGTCGAAACCTTCCTCGGCAACTTGGTCAACTGGGACTTTGTCGCTAAAAACTTCGCCGCCTAATGGCGCTGGAGGCGTCGTGAGCGGCGTCTCCAGATTTGCTTGGCAGCATAAATCACAGTAACATCAGCTTTTTAGCTGCAAGCAGCCCGTTATTGGGCTGTTTTTGTTTTTGGGGATCGAGAGATGACAGATGCGTTGATGTCCACCTACAAACGTCTGCCGGTGACCTTTTCACACGGTGAAGGGGTCTGGCTGTGGGACACGGAAGGCAAGCAATACTTGGATGCAATCAGCGGTATCGCTGTCTGCAGCTTGGGTCATGCCAATACTAAGGTAGCCGATGCCATCTGCGCCCAATCCCGCACCCTGCTGCATACCTCCAATCTTTACGGCATCGCTAATCAAAGCAAGCTGGCTGAAACACTGACCCGCATTGCCGGCATGGACAAAGTATTTTTCAGCAATTCCGGCGCCGAAGCCAACGAGGCGGCCATCAAACTGGCGCGACTCCATGGCCACACTAAAGGTATTGCCAACCCCACCATCATCGTAATGGAAAACAGCTTTCACGGCCGGACCATGGCAACCTTGACCGCCACAGGCAACCGCAAGGTACAAGCGGGCTTCGAACCGCTAGTACAGGGTTTTGCGCGTGCCCCCTTTAACGACATCGAAGCGTTGGAGAAGATCGCCACCCATAACAAAGAGATCGTTGCCGTACTGGTCGAACCAATACAAGGCGAAGGTGGTGTTTACATCCCAGCCGCCGACTATCTCGACAAGATTCGCGCCCTCTGCGACAAACATGACTGGTTAATGATGCTTGACGAGATCCAAACAGGTATGTGCCGCACAGGTAAATGGTTTTCCCATCAGCACAGTCAATCGCAACCCGATGTAATGACACTAGCAAAGGCCCTAGGCAACGGTGTGCCCATCGGTGCCTGCCTAGCGCGGGGCAAAGCGGCCGAAATATTCCAACCCGGCAACCACGGCTCCACCTTCGGTGGCAACCCACTCGCCTGCGCCGCTGCTCTGGCGGTGGTGGATGAGATGGAGAGCCGCAGCCTAGCTAATAAGGCCGTTGTCATGGGCGAGCGCCTAGTCACGGGCTTGAAAAGCGCATTGGCCAATTGCGCCCAAGTGAAGGCAATACGTGGTCAGGGACTCATGATCGGCATCGAGCTGACTGAGCCCTGCACCGAACTGGTGCCGCAGGCACTGGAAAAAGGGCTGCTGATCAACGTCACCGCCGAGCGAGTTATCCGTCTACTACCGCCACTGGTGATTGAAGCCGCCGAAATCGACAGAATCGTCGACACCCTTGCTGCATTGATCAAGCAAAGGGCATAACATTTTTTAAGGTTTTTTCATGACAACCCGTCACTTTTTAACCCTAATGGATCTTAGCCCCGCCGAGTTGCGGAAGCTGATCCTACGTGCCATCGAGATGAAATCGATCCAGCGCTCCGGCCAAATCTTTGAACCATTGAAGAACAAGGTACTGGGGATGATCTTCGAAAAATCATCCACCCGCACTCGGGTCGCCTTCGAAACCGCCATGGCCCAGAGCGGCGGCCACGCCATCTTCCTCTCACCACGTGACACCCAACTAGGGCGCGGTGAACCCGTTGAGGATACGGCGAGAGTATTATCCCGAATGGTTGATGCCATCATGATCCGCACCTTTGAGCATGAGAAGATTGAGCAATTTGCCAGCCACTCGCGCGTGCCCGTCATTAACGCCCTAACCGACAGCCATCACCCCTGTCAGTTGCTTGCTGATATACAGACCTACTTCGAATTGCGTGGGGACATTCAAGGCAAGACCGTGGCGTGGATCGGCGATGGTCACAACATGTGCCATTCCTATATCGATGCCGCCCGTCAATTCGGCTTTCATCTAAATATTGCGACCCCCAAAGGTTACGAACCGGATGAGAATATAGTTAAGGCTGCCGGAAATGACATCACGCTGACCAACATTTCAGAAGAAGCCGCAGAAGAGGCTGATCTGATTGTCACCGATGTTTGGGCCAGCATGGGGCAAGAAGAAGAGATGGCATTGCGCCGCCGCGCCTTTGCCGACTACCAGGTCACCAACAGATTGATGAAATTAGCTAAACCAGACTGCCTCTTCATGCACTGTCTTCCTGCCCATCGCGGTGAAGAGGTCAGCGATGAGGTGCTAGAAGGGCCTCAGAGTGTCGTTTGGGATGAAGCAGAAAATCGACTGCACTCACAAAAGGCGTTACTGGAGTTCTTACTAACAGGAAAATCTGGGGCGTAATCTCTCGTCTCATTTTCATAAGTACGACAAATAAAAAAGGCGGGCCAAATGAATGGCCCGCCTTTTTTATTTCAGATCGGCCTATAACTGTCCAGAAAGATACTCTGCTACTGATTCTATCTCTTTGTCAGTCAGGTTCTTGGCGATGCCCGACATCATCCCGCCTGGATCATTAGCACGGACCCCACCACGAAAATCCTTTAGCTGTTTAACCAAATAGTCACGATGCTGACCGCCAATCACCGGGAAGACTGATATCGTGGCTGACTTTCCCTTGCCGGACTCACCATGACAATTAATACAAGCATAAACTCCGGTCTTGACGTTGCCTTCGCGGAAAAGACTCTCTCCAGCGGCTGCACTATCCTTGGCAGGCTTAGTTAGCGCCCCCTTCATCTTCTGCTGGGAAAAATAGGTACCAATATCCTTTGCATCTTCAACCGATGCAACCATGGCAGCCATGCCAGTCATGGTCTCATTGTTGGCACGATGCCCCTTCTGGAAGTCCGTGACCTGTTTAACAATGTAGCCAGCGTACTGCCCAGCTAGGCGCGGATAGGTAGCATCTTCGCTATTGCCATCAGCACCGTGGCAACCACCACACAGACCTGCTTTTTCCTGACCCGCAGCTGCATTACCTATCGGCTCAGCTTGCACGCCTGAAGTATAACTCCCCATAGACATAACTACCGCCACTGCGGCAAAACGCATTTTTGCTGTAACAAATTTCATATTGTCTCCCCTAGCAATCTGTAGGTTCACTACTAGCTAAATCAATTATTCCCAACTTCCTTTTCCATTATCGATTGAAAAAGCAAGCCTTAATACTGACCTTCTCCCCAGAAAGTCAGCGCATTCTCGATAATAACACTATGATTCAATTTTGCTAGGGTACAAAAACAAAAAACGGTCATCAAACCATGCTCTGTTACAAAACAAATTTAAATCAAAAGAAATAATTAAAGCCATCATCTCCGAACAACCATGCCAACGCACAGAAGTTACTCATCCAGCCCCGCTTTAAGCATCAGCTCCCGCATATACAACGCCGGTATCGCATATGAGATGCCACTGGGACGCTCAAGCACACTCTCCTTCGTATCCTTAACAAAGACACTGTTTAGCACCCCAATCACCTCACCTGTATTGGGGTCATAAACAGGGCTGCCGCTATTGCCTGGGTAAGCAATCGCATCCAGCTGAAAAACGTTGTACTCCGTCATCATCCGTTTGATTAAACGAGGATTAAGTTGCTTTGCATTATCAACCGGTTGAACGACTGGCGTAATCGCTGAGACCATGGCCCTATGAGTCACTGCGTGATATCCCAAAATATTACCGATAGGAAATCCAGTAAGCAGATATTCTTGCCCCTCTTTGACGCTCCTAGAGTCACCTATAAGTAACGCTGGCAATGGCCCATCTGAAAATTTAAGAATAGCAACATCATGATCTTTGTCCTGTGCCACCAACGTTGCCATGCGAACACTTTTAGCATCATCGGGCGTATTTCCTGGGATCACTATGGCCAGACTCTCCTTCTTAACAGGGTCAAGAAAGTCAGGGATATTGTGCGCGTTAGTAATAAGATGACGGCCATCGGCCACGACAAATCCAGTACCGATAAAACTCAGCGGCGGCTGCCGCAGTGGCTGATAGTTGGCAATAGCAACAACACTTGGCTTTATTTGGGAAATCACTGCCGAAAAATCATTCGCCCAGCCCTGTGAGGCACCGGCACAACCGAAGACCACCAGCAATACAGTTCGCAGAGGCGTGACACGTAAAATATCTCGCCATACACCTTTCATTATTTTAGTTTTTATCACACCATCCTCCTGACACGCCAACATAAAGGGAGATAATCCACATCAACAAACATACCAATGAGGATATACTAACTCTTCGCCTGACGGGTCGATCCGATAAAATAGGCCTTCCTCAATAACATCAGACAACTAAAATGGAACGCGGCGCGCCAACTCCATGACCGATCTATTACATAACCTAATAAGAGACTCTGCTGAACTGAGGCCGGAGCAGACTGCACTGAAATACAAAAGCAGCAGCCACACCTATTCAAGCTTAGCGCTCAATGTGGAGAGCATTGCCAGAGCCTTGATCAACATCGGTCTTGCGGCTGACGAGCGCGTCGCCGTCTACCTGCCCAAACTACCCGAAACCGTCATCGCATTTTTTGCCACCAGCCAGGCTGGCGGCGTATTTGTTCCGATCAATCCATTGCTAAAAAGTTCACAGGTGGGACACATCCTCGGCGATTGCAATGTCCGTATATTGGTCACCTCCAGAGAGAGTTTCGAACAGCTACAAACAACGCTTTCTCAGTGCCATGATCTGCACACCATCGTGCTTGTCAATTGTGAGCCCGCTGAATTACCGGAGGACCAAAGCTTCAATTATCTCACCTGGAGCCAGCTGAGAGAGAACGATTCCAATACACCATCGCATCGCCGCATTGATGCCGACATGGCGGCTATTTTCTACACCTCTGGCAGTACCGGCAAACCCAAAGGGGTTGTGCTCTCCCACCGAAACATGGTGGTCGGTGCCAAAAGCGTCGCTGAGTATCTGAAAAATAGCAGTGACGATCGTTTGCTCGCCGTACTGCCCCTCAGTTTCGACTACGGATTCAGCCAGCTCAGCACCGCCTTTTACACAGGGGCCAGCACTATATTAATGGACTATCTGTTACCGCTAGACGTTGTAAAGATGGTCGCCAAAGAGCAGATCACTGGATTGGCGGGCGTCCCTCCTCTCTGGAACCAACTGGCCGAACTGACATGGCCGCACGCGGCAATCGACTCGTTGCGCTACATGACCAACTCCGGCGGCGCCATGCCCAAGACCACGCTGACCAGGCTGCGCGGATCGCTGCCCAAGAGCCAGTTTTTCCTGATGTACGGACTGACCGAAGCGTTCCGCTCCAGCTACCTGCCAGCGGAAGAGATCGACAGGCGTCCCGACTCCATGGGCAAAGCGATCCCCAACGCCAAAATCATGGTGGTACGTGAAGATGGCAGCCCCTGCGCCCCTGGCGAACCTGGCGAACTGGTACACCGGGGCGCACTCGTCTCACTGGGCTACTGGAATGATCCCACCAAGACCGCTGAACACTTCAAACCAGCACCTGGACAAAATCCCGCTCTGCCCCTAACAGAGATTGCCGTATGGTCAGGTGACACGGTAACAATGGATGACGAGGGTTATCTCTACTTCGTTGCGCGGCGTGACGAGATGATCAAAACCTCCGGCTATCGTGTCAGCCCCACTGAAATAGAAGAGGTGGCCTACGCCAGCGAGTTGGTGGGCGAAGTAGTGGCGTTAGGCATCCCCCACCCCACTCTCGGCCAAGCCATTTTATTGGTTGCCACCGTCAACAATGGTGCCGAACTGAATCCACAACAGATCATCAGCTATTGCAAACAACAGCTGCCCAATTTCATGGTGCCGCACGCCGTAAAAGAACAGCAGCACCTGCCACGCAACCCCAACGGCAAAATCGACCGCCAAGCACTCAGCGCTCAGTATCAAAAGTTCTTCTGTCAGCCTGGTAAATAATGGAGTCGCCCGTGAGAGAAAAAGCCGTACACGCCCCTATGGATCAGTTCCCTGTTGTCAACGGCGAACTGCATATCGGCGGCATCCCCATCACACGGCTGACGGCGCGGGTCGGCCAAACTCCATTTTATGCCTATGACCGCAGGCTTATCACCGAGCGCGTGCAATACCTGCGCGACACCTTGCCAAAAGAGCTGTGCCTTCACTACGCCATCAAGGCAAACCCCATGCCCGCCGTCGTGCAACACCTGGCAGGATTGGTTGATGGCTTCGACTTGGCCTCGGCAGGTGAAATGAAGATAGCGCTCGACACACCCATGCTAGCGAACAACATCAGCATGGCCGGCCCTGGCAAAACCGACAAAGAGCTGCGTCAGACTATCGCCGCCGGTATTACCATCAACCTCGAATCAGTAGGCGAAATGCGCCGCGCCGCACAGACCGGAGAACAACTCGGCATCACGCCCCGTGTCGCCGTGCGTGTGAATCCGGACTATGACCTGAAATCATCCGGCATGAAAATGGGCGGGGGGCCAAAACAGTTTGGCGTCGATGCCGAACGAGTACCTGCAATGCTCAAAGAGCTAGCATCAATGGAGCTTAAATTCATCGGCCTGCACATCTACTGGGGCTCACAAAACCTTAATTCCGCCGCGATCATGGAGGCCCACGAAAAGACCTTCGAACTAGCTACTCGCCTCAATGACCATGCGCCAAGCGCCGTGCAGTCACTCAACATCGGTGGAGGTCTAGGTATCCCCTACTTCCCCGGAGAAAACCGACTGGATCTAAAACCGATCGGCGAGAACCTTAACAATCTACTCACAAAATTAAAATCACAGCTACTCAATGCTAAGGTCATCACCGAACTTGGGCGTTTTATTGTTGGCGAAGCCGGCGTATACGTCTGCAAAGTGATTGATATAAAAGAGTCTCGAGGCGAAAAATTTCTGATCACAGACGGCGGACTACATCACCACCTTGCAGCCACGGGAAACTTTGGCCAGGTAATTCGTAAAAACTACCCAATTATCATTGCCAACAAGCCAGATTCGAGGAGCAAAGAAATCGTCAATATCGTCGGCCCCCTCTGCACTCCATTAGACCTGCTGGCGAACAAGATGGAGGTTTCTAAAGCGGATATTGGTGACCTGGTGGCAATCTATCAATCAGGCGCTTATGGCTATTCCGCCAGCCCACAAAACTTCCTAAGCCATCCGCCAGCGATAGAACTACTGGT
>JAYUTP010000107.1:0-2987 GCA_043755075.1 Tenderia sp. (SeqCode) | reverse complement strand
GTTGCTGCCGGGCCTGTTCATGGGGCTGCTGCTGCCTGCGGGCAGATAATCACTCCTCGGCCCTTAGGGCCACCCCATACAAACACCGAATAACCACTGGACCGACCTGATAAGGCGGTTGTTTGCTGCTGATGTAGTGCTACTGTTAACATCAGCACATAGGCTTGGAGCAGAGAAATGAGTGATAAATTAATAATTTTTGACACCACGTTGCGTGATGGCGAGCAGAGCCCTGGTGCCTCGATGACCAAGGATGAAAAGGTCCGCATCGCCAAAGCGTTGGAAAAGATGCGTGTGGATGTAATCGAGGCCGGTTTTCCTATTGCCAGCCTCGGCGACTTCGAGTCGGTTCAGGCGGTGGCCAATACTGTTAAGGACAGCACCATCTGCGCTTTGGCTCGCGCCCTTGATAAAGATATTGACCGCGCCGGTGAGGCCCTCAAAAAGGCCAACTCCGCGCGTATCCACACCTTTATCGCCACCTCGCCTATTCACATGCAGATGAAGCTGCGCATGACACCGGATCAGGTGGTGGAACAGGCGGTCAGGGCGGTCAAGCGGGCCCGTCAGCACACCGATAATGTTGAGTTCTCCCCCGAAGATGCGGGTCGCTCCGAGATTGATTTCCTTTGTCGTGTGCTGGAGGCCGTGATCGATGCTGGCGCGACCACCATCAATATTCCCGATACCGTGGGTTACAACCTGCCGCATCAGTTTGGCAACTTGATTAAACAGCTGATCGAGCGCGTGCCTAACTCCGACAAAGCGGTATTCTCGGTTCACTGCCATAACGATCTTGGTTTGGCGGTGGCCAACTCATTGTCAGGGGTGTTGAATGGCGCCCGCCAGGTGGAGTGCACCATCAATGGTCTGGGTGAGCGCGCCGGTAATGCCGCCCTCGAAGAGATTGTAATGGCGGTGCGTACCCGCCAGGATCTCTTTACCTGTGACACTACTCTTGATAGCACCCAGATCGTCACCTGTAGCCGTTTGGTCTCAAGCATCACTGGTTTTCCTGTTCAGCCCAACAAGGCGATTGTCGGTGCCAACGCCTTTGCCCACGAGTCTGGCATCCATCAGGACGGTGTGCTCAAGAGTCGTGAGACCTACGAGATCATGCGCGCCCAGGATGTGGGGTGGAGCGACAACCGCATAGTCCTCGGCAAGCACTCCGGTCGTAACGCCTTCCGCACCCGTTTGCAGGAGCTCGGCATCACGCTTGATAGCGAAGATGAACTCAATGCTGCCTTCGCCCGCTTCAAGGAACTGGCTGACAAGAAACACGAGATCTTCGATGAGGATCTTCAGGCGCTGGTCTCTGATACCATTACCGGAGCCGATAACGAGCACATCAAACTGGTGGCGCTGAAGGTCTGTTCTGAAACCGGTGAAATCCCTGTTGCCAGTATCACCCTCAAAGTGGATGGTGAGGAGCGGCAGGCCAGTGCCGAAGGTAGTGGTCCGGTGGATGCCTGCTACATGGCAATGGAGGCGATTGTGAACAGCGGCACTACGCTGCAACTCTATTCCGTCAACAACATCACCAGCGGCACCGACGCACAGGGTGAAGTAACGGTGCGGTTGGAAAAGGGCGGGCGCATTGTGAATGGCCAAGGGGCAGATACGGACATTGTCATTGCTTCAGCCAAGGCTTACATAAACGCCCTTAACAAGGTCTTCTCTCCGGCTGAACGGGCTCATCCACAGCTCTAAATGATGCGCGATAAAGAGGCTAACGCCACCCATCTTGCATACCTGGATGCTATGGGCATCCAGGTGTGGCAGCGGCGTAACGTCTCTCAATCCTTATCGCAGGTGGTCACCTCAGCGCCGCAACTTCAGGAGCCTGTTGTTCCTGAAGTTGTGGTTGTTCCTATTTTGCCACCGGCAACTATTACGCGACCAGTAGCGACCGTCATTCAGCCTGCCGTTGACTGGCCAGCACTCGAAACACAGGTCGCCTCCTGTGTCCTTTGTGAATTGCACAAACAACGCAGCAAACCCGTTTTTGGTGTGGGCAACCGCACTGCGGCATGGATGTTCATTGGTGAAGCGCCGGGTGTGGATGAAGATCAACAGGGCGAACCCTTCGTCGACAACGCCGGGCAGCTGTTCAATCTGATGCTCAAATCAGTAGGGCTGGCGCGGCAAGAGGTCTACATAACCAACATCGTCAAATGTCGGCCGCCGGGCAATCGCGATCCACAAGCGGAAGAATTTGCCTGTTGCGAAGCCTATCTCAAACAGCAGATTGCCCTGATAAAGCCACGGATCATCATCGCCGTGGGTCGTATTGCCGCGCATAACCTGCTTAAGAGCGATCAAGCGGTGGGGGTTATGCGTGGTAAACAGCATAGTTATGGCGAGAGCAATATCCCGGTCGTTGTTACTTATCACCCCGCTTACCTGTTGCGTTCACCGCAGGAAAAACGCAAGGCGTGGGAAGATCTGCTCTTGGCCCGCAAGATTGTCAGCGCTGGCTAAGATGGCATACCGTGTCATGGTGGTGGCCGACCTGCCTGCGGTCATGGCGATCGAGATAGACTCCTATCCCATTCCCTGGAATCTGGTTAATTTTCGTGACTGCCTTGGTGCTGGGTATCGGTGCCGGGTTCTGGAAATTGATGGGATGATGCAAGGCTACTCACTGGTCTCCATGGGCGGCGGCGAAGCACATATTCTCAACCTCTGCGTCCATTCGGCACTTCGCGGTAAAGGCCATGGCCGTTTGTTATTGCAGGAACAGCTCGATGCGTTAGACGCAACAGATGTGGATATGGTGCTACTTGAAGTGCGACCTTCAAATATCAGCGCCATCGCGCTTTATGATTCGATGGGCTTTAATGAGATTGGGCGGCGCAAAAATTATTATCCTGCGGCTCAAGGTCGCGAAGACGCGCTGATTATGGCACGCCAACTCTTCAGGGATATGCGATGATTTTTAGGGCGTTATGGCTAGTACTGTTGAGCTGTCTAACGTTGCAGAG
>JAYUTP010000106.1:0-5051 GCA_043755075.1 Tenderia sp. (SeqCode) | reverse complement strand
CAGTGTTGCCTCGTGGTTGCGGTTGTAGAGATAGACGCCCAGCGCCACCAGCAGGCCGACGCTGAGTCCGGTTAGCAGCCAGACCCAGCCGGGGGTGCGCGGCGCAGCACCTTTGGCGGGGCTGCGTTTTTTGCGAGTGTTGCCACGCGGGTTACTGTCGCGGGTGTTTTTGTAGTCACGCGTCACGCCATCGTCCTTACATTGACTCAGGCGCAGAGACGCCCAGCAGGCTCAGGCCGTTGTACAACACCTGACGTGTCGCGAGGATCAGCGTGAGGCGGGCATCACGTAACGCGGCATCTTCAACAATGAACTGATGAGCGTTGTAATAGGTGTGAAAGTCGTTGGCCAGATCCCGCAGGTAGTGGGCGATCTGATGCGGCTCGTGGTTGATGGCCGAGGTCTCCAGCACTTCACTGTAACGTGACAGATTGATCATCAGCGCCAGTTCGTGATCTTCATGCAGCAGGTGCAGATTGGCTTGGCCGTTGGTGTTGTCGTGCGTAAATCCTTTCTCACTCAGTTGGCGCATCACGCTGCAAACACGGGCGTGGGCGTACTGGATGTAATAGACCGGATTATCGTTCGATTGTGATTTGGCCAGATCAAGGTCGAAGTCCATGTGCTGTTCACACTTGCGCAGCACGTAGAAGAAACGCGCCGCATCGTTGCCGACCTCTTCACGCAGTTCGCGCAGCGTGACAAATGAACCGGAGCGGGTCGACATCTGCAGCCGCTCGCCGCCACGATAGAGAATGGCAAACTGCACCAGCAGCACGTCGAGTTTGTCGGGATCACTACCCAGTGCCTTCAGTGCCGCTTTAACACGTGGCACGTAGCCGTGGTGGTCGGAACCCCAGACGTCGATGATGCGATCATAACCGCGCGCAAGTTTATCCATGTGGTAGGCGATGTCGGAAGCGAAGTAGGTGGTCTGGCCATTGTCACGCACCACCACACGATCCTTGTCATCGCCGAAGTCGGTAGACTTAAACCACCACGCGCCATCCAGTTCATACAGATGTTGGCTGATCTTCAAGCGTTCAATCAGGGTGGCGATTGCACCGTTGTCCGCCAGTGAGCGTTCGGAGTACCACTCGTCGTAGTGGACGCCAAAACCTTCCAGGTCATCGCGAATATCAGCGATGACGGTGTTGAGGCCGAGATCAAACGCTGCGCGATATTTTTCCGCGCCGAGTAGCTGTTTAGCGTTGCTCACCAAATCGTCGACATGCAGCTCTTTATCACCGCCCTGCGGCTCATCGGTGTGTACACCTTCAAATACCTTGGCGGCGGGGTGGCGCAGCGCCTCGCCATGAATCTGGTGCAGTTCAGCGGCGATGTCGTGCACATAGCTGCCCTTGTAACCGTTGCTGGGGAAGGTGAACTGCTCGCCACACTTCTCCAGGTAGCGCAGCCAGATGCTGGTGCAGAGGATATCCATCTGTCGTCCGGCATCGTTGACGTAATACTCGCGATGCACTTTGTAACCGACCGCCTGCAACAGATTGGCAACGGTAGCGCCATAGGCCGCCCCACGACCATGGCCGACATGCAGTGGGCCAGTAGGGTTGGCGGAGACAAACTCCACCTGAATCGACTTGCCCTTGCCCATATCGCTCAGGCCGAAACGCTCACCCTGCGCCAGCACCTCCCGCACCACCTGCTGATAGGCGGCGGCGGTGAGGAAGAGGTTGATAAAGCCCGGTCCGGCGATCTCCACCTTCTCCACCTGATCTGATGACGGCAGCGCCGCCACGATCAGCGTAGCCAGATCCCGCGGCTTGCACTTGGCCAGTTTCGCCAGCATCAACGCCGCATTGCAGGCAAAGTCGCCATGGCGGCGATCCTTTGTCCGTTCAATAACACCACGCTCAATCAATAGCCCAATGTCGATATCAGACGCCAGAGCGCCCGCGACTTGCAGGTGTTGAATCGCGGCGGAGATCAGTTGCTGGAGGTGCTGTTTCACGGGAGTTTCCTGACGGGGGGATCAAAAATTCAAAAGGGCGCTGATTATCCCTCGCCAGGCTTTGTTAGCGCAACCGTGTGTTGAAAGAGTGCACGCATGAATCCCTGGCTGAACGTCTCGCGTCCGCAGTCCATTTAGGAGCAAATAAAGCCAAGATAGATCAAAAGGCTACCGATAAATGAGATCGCGTATTTGCGGGGCGCAGTTTGCCCTGTTCACCATCGCGCTATGCCCAAGGTTTTTCCGCTAGCACCCTGATCAGTGGCCAGCAACGGTGCCTTTGGCGGTGTTGAATTGGACAAGGGTAGCGACTGGGAGTTAGCGCTCGGCAATCTTCATTCGGCTTAAGAACCTGCCCCGCGAAGCGCTTTGAGTATGCCCTACGTGCTGCTCATGCCGGACATGCGCTCTATCACTTTTACTATGGCGGCGGAATCCAGATCAGCATCTCCCGCCCCCATCAACGCGTTGAGATGCTGTGTCACCATTGCGGCGGCGGGTAGCGCTAGGCCGAGCTGGTGTGCGGTTTCCATCACCATACACATGTCTTTCTGGTGCAGGCCGACCTTAAAGCCAGGCTTGAAATCATTATCCAACATGCGTTTGCCGTGCACCTCCATGACTTTGCTGCTGGCTAAGCCGCCCATCAGTGCTTCGCGCACCTTGGCCTGATCAACGCCACTCTTTCGGGCAAAGGCCAGCGCTTCGGCCACCGCCTCAATAGTCACCGACACCACAATCTGGTTGCAGGCTTTAGCCACTTGCCCGGCACCGTTGTCACCGATATGCACGATGTTTTTACCCATACATTCGAACAGTGGCTTGATCCGTTCGAACACATCTTTTTTGCCGCCCACCATGATAGACAGCGTGGCGTTGATCGCGCCGATTTCGCCGCCGGAAACGGGGGCATCCAGCATCTCGATACCCCTCTCTGCCAGACGCTCGGCAAAGTCCTTGGTCGCGGTGGGCGAGATAGTGCTCATGTCCACAATCACCGAGCCGGGGCGTGCTCTGTGTGTCAATCCTTGCGCGCCGAAGATCACACTTTGCACATCTGGCGTATCCGTCACAATGGTGAAGATGACATCGGCATGTTGTGCCACTTCTGCGGGTGTTGCACAAACTGTTGCGCCAGCGGCTGTCAGTGGCTGCAAGGCTTTTGGAGCGCGCGCATAAGCCCATATTCTGTGCCCGCCTTTTATCAAATTAAGCGCCATCGGGCGACCCATGATACCCAAGCCTATGAAGCCAACGCTGAGTGACATATCAGCTCTCCTAAGTTAAAAGAATGGAAAATGTTAGGCACTTTTATTACTGTGAAGGCAAAAGGAAAGAGCTACCCCCAAGGTTTTGTTTTTTGTAAAGCCCGGCATAACGGAGGACAAGTGATGAAATGGATGACGGCGCTAGGGCCCGCATATACAGCGCCTGACGGATGTAACGATTGCCCAACAAGGCGATGGCGTTGGTGCCACCACTCATGACTGCAACTAATAAAGTCCGTCGAGAACAGCTACCGTAACCTATTGATTTCTCAATGGTGCCAAAACACATGAAAGTTCGTCGCAACATGGCCTATTCGAGAGACCTATTTCAGAACAATAATAAAGTACGTCGCGGTTGTTGCTCAGCTCGGATTGCCCAGGCTGCGCAACATGCGCCACCCAGATAGGAGCTATTCTTGTAGCCCGATTGAACGCAGCTCCAGCACATCTGTGATGAGGCCAACGACTCAGCTGTAGGTAAGACGAGCGTTTTATGCACAACGCCACTTGCGGACTAGACCCAGATATTAGGGATGATGGAACAGTAAGTTATCGCATGATGTCAAGCCCTAACTGGGCTTTAACCATAAAACATGAAGCATTTATTGCTTTATCTCAAATAGTTTTGGTATTGGGGGTTGCTTACTTCTGTTCTGGTGGTTGGGGCGAAGAGCGAAGTATGTTTTTCCTTCACTGATTACAATCTCGCCAGATTTTACATCTCCCAATAGCTCAAGACATGCTACTGCGCGTCTGCGATATTCCTCAAAGTCCACATGATTAGGGACGAGCATGGATATATGCCCTATTACTGCTTCATCTTTGATAGCAGCCCATATTTTATTACCAGCGTTATTGTTACTAATCATTTCTAAAGCTATTGAATGGTTGAACAGACCTGTATTCAGGGCTTGACATTTTTATAGTCATAGGGACTTCAGAGGATGAGGCATCATCTTCTGAAGGTTTAAATATACGTGTAAGTACGAATAACACCACAGCAGCAATCATCAGTAGCAAATAGCCGTTCATAAATATGACCTCATCTGTCGGACATACGTTTTAAGTATCACATTTTCACGCGCAAAAGTCTTCAGATACCCAAGCAATATTAGCTAAAATGCTCCATCTATCAATACAGCCGCTCCTCTTCCGTGGTGATATATATAGCCGTCGAGACATTACTAGATGTGACAACCTAGTTTAGCTTGGCGTTGACTCGGCACTGGAGCTTGTTTCTGCCTAGCGCGACCAGAAAGGTCAGATCACTCCCGCTGAGATAGTCCCTTTTTGTAGCAGTTGGCTCATGAGACCTGAGACATGGGACAGAAGTCCCCGCTCAGTTTATGGATAAAATCAGGCAGGATCTACTCAACCCTGATCTTAATATGGTGACCTAACACATTAGCAGCAGCTTCAATTTTATTCAGCTTTGACAGACGCCGTAGATCTAATAAACGATCCACTTGGGGCATGTGCCAGTTCAAACGACGCGCCAGCTCTGCCTTTTCGATCCCTTGCTCTGTCATTGCTCGATACACACCCAGCTTGGCACATCCCAACGGAGAGGGGCGGACGGTTTTTTGACCCTGTTCGGGATGACTGGCAACAGGCAACGGTTTGCGAGCTTCGATGTAAAACGACAGCCCCGTTTCCAGTGCATCTATTGCATTGTGCAGCGCTTCATCTTCACCTGCGCCAAAGGTGATGGCCTCCGGCACATCGACAAACGTGACTAAAACAGTGCCGTTGTCGGGCGTGAGAGTTACGGGATAGTCGAACATGATGACTCCTTATTTCAGACCGATCTG
>JAYUTP010000105.1:0-3505 GCA_043755075.1 Tenderia sp. (SeqCode) | reverse complement strand
CCTGCGCCTCTTCGGGCAGGTTCATCTTCTGCACCTTTTCATATTCGGTAAGCACGCCCTCTTTGCTGGTGGCCAGCACACACTCCAGGCGGCGCAACAGGGTGAACGGCAGGATGACGCGGCCATACTGACTCTGTTTGAAGTCCCCACGCAGCAGGTCAGCGAGAGACCAGATGTAGGCGGCGAGGTTGTTGGGTGTTGGGCTCATTAACTGCTTTTCCAATAGTTGTTCTGTTGGCTCAAGGGGGGATATTCCCCTTCGGGCTGGTATTAGAGTATGAGGGATTACGCCAGAGGTTTTCTGGGTGCATGTCTCGGCAAAGATGGCTAACGCTGTATGGCCAGCCAGGCCACTATTCCTATTGACTCTTATATGGGAAATTCCCATATATGTCTATCGGTTAGACCGTTTTGACGCTGTCGCGTGATGTAGCCTGGTGGGATATCTCCTGTTGCTAGTTCTCTTATGGTTCTCTATAATTTTCCATAGAGAACTTACGGAGTACCCATCATGCTCACCGAACTAGAATCCCGCTGCCTCAACACCATCCGCAACTACCTCAGCCAGCACGACCACGCCCCTACTTTGGTAGAACTGGGTAAGCTAGTGGGGATCAGTTCCAAGGGCACGATGCACCGTTACGTGACGGCGCTGGTGGATAAAGGGTATGTGAAACGCGGGGCGAAACAGGGGTGGCGCGGGATGGCGCTGACCGACCAGGCTTCGCAGCAGCTCAACACCCTGCCCCTGTTGGGCAAGATTGCGGCGGGTAAACCGATTGAGGCGATCCCCAACCAGTCCAGTATCAATTTACTGGAGATGTTCCGTGGCCCTAACCGCTATCTGTTGCAGGTTCAAGGGGACTCGATGATCGAGGCGGGGATTCTGGATGGCGATCTGGTGGTGATTGAGAGTCAGAACCACGCCAGCGATGGCGACATCGTCGTGGCGCTGGTGGATGAGAGCGAGGTGACGCTGAAGCGGCTGCACTACACTGGCAAGCGCCATCTACTGCTGATCCCGGCCAACTGCGCCATGACACCGATGGAGTACGAGGCGGAGCGGGTCAAGATCCAGGGTGTGCTGGTCGGTCAGCTCCGCAGTTATCACCGCAAGTAAGCCACATTGAACAGTCAGCCCTGGAAACGCGCCATCATTCTGGTGGACATGAACGCCTTCTTTGCTTCGATAGAGCAGCTCGACCACCCCGAGTGGCGCAGCCGTACGGTGGCTATCACCAATGGTGAACAAGGCACCTGCATCATCACCTCGTCCTATGAGGCCCGTGCCTATGGGGTAAAGACCGGCATGCGGCTGAAGGAGGCTCGGCAGCTCTGCCCTACCCTGATCCAGTGCCCGTCCCATCCCCAACGTTATGCCGAAGTCTCCACCCATATTATGGAGTCACTGCAAACCATCACCCCGGATGTCGAGGTCTTCTCTGTGGATGAAGCCTTCCTTGATGTCACCCACTGCCAGTCGCTGTTGGGCACGCCGGAACAGATTGCTCGCCTCACCAAGCAGACAGTCTTTGCCGACTCGGGGCTGCTCTGCTCCGTCGGTGTGAGCGGTGACAAGACCACTGCCAAGTATGCCGCCAAGCAGAACAAGCCCGATGGGATGACCGTCATTCCGCCATGGCAGGCGCAGGCCAGATTGCATAACGTGCCGGTGGCCGACCTCTGTGGCATCGCCAAGGGAATTGGTGGCTTTTTGGCTGAACGGGGTGTGCACGTCTGTGGTGACATGGCCAAACTTCCCATCAGTGCGCTGGCGGCACGCTTCGGCAATCTGGGGCGGCGCATCTGGTACATGTGCTAGGGGCAAGAAGCCAATGCACTCCAACCCCCGTCTACAAAGGACTGCTGCCCCTGCGTAGTGTCTATGTGCCGGAGGCGATTGAGAGTGGGGAGGAGGAGTAGATGGGCTCTCTCAGATATAAACTATTTTAACGTCAAAGATGTTATGCCTGTAACTCATTGAATTGTAATTGATTATAATAAAAGTAGTTTGATTTTATGTGGGTGTGATTAAAGTGCGGTTAAACTGGGCCGATTAATATAATTGGATTGACTTACCATTATGGTAAATACTAGAATTGTCAGCCGCTTTACAGCACCCCTGCCGGTAGGAGACGGCGCGGACCGAACAATACCGGGTGGCCCACTCTATCAGGCTCATGAAGTACTGGAGCTTTTGGAAAGCGGCGGCAGTCAGGCCATTACTCCACTTACTCGAAAGTGCCTTGATGATTCTCAGAAGTGGAGCCTGGATAAAGACGATCTGCTTCAACTGTTGAAATTGGCTGTGCGCAGCGGGCGTTTTAGAGGTTCTGAGTGGTGCGAGAAAAAGCATAGTGGCCCTTGGGCTGCGTGTGATGCCTACTCGGTAATCCGAATGGAGTGGATAGCTAAGGCACACAAAGAAATTGGTATGGAGTACTACATTAAATTTGCGATTGGCACGAGCGGGAAGATCCTGTTGTTAGTCTCATGCCATCCGTCAGAAACTAGGAGGTAACGATGATGAAGGCCTCTCACGATATTTGTCCCATTTGCGACGAAGGTCATTTGCAGCATATCACCGGCAAGAACAGTGTTGAATACGAAGGTCATACCACTGAACTGGATATTCAATATTCAGAGTGTGACGCCTGTGGCAGTGAGCAGGCTGATGCGGCTCAATTACGTGCCAATAAACGCGCCATGATGGCGTTTAGAAAATGGGTGGATGGACTGCTTACTGGGGCTGAAGTGCGTAAATTGCGGGATCGTTTGGGAATCACCCAAGTTGAAGCTGCCAGTATTTTTGGTGGTGGGCCGGTTGCATTTTCAAAGTATGAATCAGACGATGTGGCGCAATCAGAAGCCATGGACAAACTACTTCGGCTTGCTGATGCTCTGCCAAACGCCTTTGCGCATTTGGCTCATGATGCTGGGGTTAGTTTAGATAAAACGGATCAGTGGTCGATTGGCGAAAAAATAGAACGAGCCCAACAACAGCGCCCCGTGTTGCGTGTAATTTGTGAGTTCCATCCAGTATCTGAAGATGGCTGGAAGGAAGCGGCATGATCAGTGTTGAACTACAGAAAGCTATTGATAATTTGCAGATTCAGGATGTCTATCTAAGGGACTTGGTGGCACGGTGCGAGGGGGACTTCGACCCCAAGTACAATGCCGACTTTGAGTCTCTATTGATGCAGTCAAAACACCATGTCAAACAGTCAGTAGTTGTTGAGTTAGATAGCCAGGAAAAATTATTGCGTGTATTTATAGAGTTTGGAGCACGCTGGGTGGATGAAAACATTCAGGACGATATAAATGCTGTAAAGGTGTTAATTGAAGCAGAATTCATTGCCGAATACAGTATGAAGGAGATGCTAGAAAAGACTAGCATTGACGAATTTTCACTGAAAAATGCCAGCTATCACATCTGGCCCTATTGGAGAGAACTGTTATCTAGCCAGTGTGACCGTATGCATTTGCCAAGGGCGGTTCTCCCGAT
>JAYUTP010000104.1:0-3429 GCA_043755075.1 Tenderia sp. (SeqCode) | reverse complement strand
CCCAACACCTCAACGATCTTGCCGATCGGCTGTGAACGGTTGCTGGGCTGCTCGATGATCTGCGCCACCACAATCTGACCATCAGAGGCACCGCCGCGCCATTCAGCAGCGATGAGAATATCCTGGGTCACCCGTTTGTTATCGGGAATAACGATGCCAATGCCGTGTTCAAGGTGGAAGCGCCCAACGATCTCGTTATTGGCACGCGCCAATACCTCAACCACTGCGCCCTCGCGGCGGCCACGGCGATCAATACCCGAAACCCGCACTATGGCGCGATCACCATGGAGCAGCGCCCGCATCTGTTTGGAGGAGAGAAAAAGGTCATCACCACCATCATCCGGCACCAAAAAACCAAACCCATCGGCATGGCCAATCACGCGACCAGTAATTAATTGCATCTTGCTTGCCAGACCGTAACCTTCACGACGGTTACGTACCAACTGACCGTCGCGCTCCATCGCTCGCAAGCGGCGCGTTAGGGCCTCAATATCCTGCTCACTTTCCAGTCCCAGCAACTCTGCCAGAGGCTCAAAGGTCAGCGGCTGTCCCTGTTCCGCCAATAGCTCCATGATCAATTCACGGCTAGGGATTGGATTCTCATATTTTTGGGCCTCGCGCTCGGCCAGGGGATCGTTCAATTTTGGGCGTTTAACCATAGGTTTTATGCTTCATTCCTTGCTTCATTATTTAAGGTTATCGGATTATTATCGCACACTAATTGACAGTCAGCCCAGCCCACCGTAGAATGCGCGCCCATCAGACGATGAAACACTACCGTCCGATTGTAGAATTGACCACTGCCGAGGTGGCGAAATTGGTAGACGCACTAGCTTCAGGTGCTAGCGGGGGTAACCCCATGGAGGTTCAAGTCCTCTCCTCGGCACCATATTTAAATATCTGGCTTTATTTCTGAACCACGCCACATCGGATCATCAAACACCCCAGCATTTAAGCGCCTTTGTTTGTTTAGCAATAACCTGTTTATTAACTGCTACCGCCTAAAATTAGCCGCTGCTACGAACGTGCCTGGCGCACAGGTAAAACGTTAAACCAAATTTTCTGTCGCTGCTAAGCGAACATATCTGTAACCATCCTTTTTGATTAAGCAATATCCCTACTCAACCTGTCGCCGCGCCGTAAGAAACGCCGCCAACAAAATCAAGCCACCGCCAATCCACTCCACTGGCCGCACCATTTCATTAGTGAGCAGCGCGGCTGCGACAGCACCGACAATCAGCTCGAACAGCAGAATCACGGCGGAACGGTGAACGGGCATATGGGTGACGCCGTACTGCACCGCAACGGTGGTAATGCCGAGACCGAAAACACCCAGCAGGATTGCACCATAAATAGCACCCATCTCTACCTGCGGTATGGCGCTGCTGGTAAGGAGCAGCCAGCCGCCGCAGATGAGGATAGCGCCCCACCAGGAGGAGATGGCCTTATTAGTAAGGGAGATGTGCTGCGCCTTGCGCACCAGCACATTAGAAAGAGCGAAAGCAAATCCAGCGGAGATGGCAAACCAGTCGGAACGACTCTCCGGCCAAGGGAGGCCCAGCTGCGGCGACCAGAGCATAATTAGCGCCCCGATCATCGCCAATCCAAGCACGATCTGCGAGTAGCGCGTCATCTTTTCATTCAGCAACAGCCGCCCCAACAACACGGCCCACAATGGTGCGAGGTAGAAGAGCAGCAGCACCCGCACCACGGTGCCATCAAGCACGGCGATGATGAAGGCTAAGTTGCACCAACCGCTGGCGAGACCGATGCCGAGCAGCGCCCAGAAGTTGTCACGGCACTCGTCGCGCTGACGCCACAGCAGTGGCAGCGCCAGCAGCAGGATGGAACCATAGGCGATAAGACTGGTCCAGATACCATCAAGCCCGGCTTGGTCGAGCAGCCGTAACGGATACCACATGGTGCCCCAAAAAGTAGCTACCAATAACAGGCTGCCCACTGGCAGCAGTCCATGCAAACGGTTGGTTGTCATTTCGATGTATAATGCCCGGCCTTTGATTGATGTGTCTTATACCGGGTTTTGCGGTGGATAACCATCACTTCGATGCTCTCACCCACTATTAAAGAGCCTCGTATTGGGCAATGACAAGAAAGTTACGCCACTTCATCCTAATGTTTGAAGGGCAGAACTAAAAACCAATCAACACTCAAATAAACCGAACGGCTCAATGAATCAAGACCTGAATAGACTACAACCCTACCCCTTTGAAAAGCTCACGGCGCTGAAGGCGGGGGCGACGCCGCCCAAACATCTGCCTCATATCGCCCTCTCCATCGGCGAGCCGAAACATGCAGCGCCGTCGTTTGTGGCGGAGGCGATCATCAGTCATCTGCAGGGATTATCAAACTATCCAACCACCAAGGGGACGCTGGAGCTGCGCCAGTCGATCAGCCGCTGGCTGGTAAATCGGTTCCAACTGCCCGCCTCCAGCATTGATGCCGAGCGCCACATCCTGCCAGTCAATGGCACCCGCGAGGCGCTGTTCGCCTTTGCCCAGGCGGTGGTGGAGCACAGCAGCCGACCGCTGGTAATGATGCCCAACCCTTTCTATCAAATCTATGAGGGTGCTGCTTTTCTGGCCGGAGCAGAGCCCTATTTCCTCAATACCACCGTTGAGAACGGCTATCTGCCCGACTTTGATGCGGTGCCTATTGATGTCTGGCAGCGCTGCCAGCTGCTCTACATCTGCACACCGGGCAACCCCACTGGCATGATGATCAGCCGCGAGACGCTGAAGAAGTTGATCGGGCTGGCGCAAGAACACGACTTCATTATCGCCTCCGATGAGTGCTATTCAGAACTCTACCCGGATGAGAGCAATCCGCCCGTCGGCCTGTTGCAGGCGGCGGCGGAGATGGGTGTGCATGACTACCAACGTTGCGTGGTCTTCCACAGCCTGTCGAAGCGCTCCAACCTGCCGGGGATGCGCTCCGGATTTGTGGCGGGCGATGCTGAGATACTAAAGAAATTTCTGCTCTACCGCACCTACCACGGCTGCGCCATGACGCCTTACCATCAGGCCGCCAGCATCAAGGCGTGGGATGACGAGGCGCATGTAGTCACCAATCGCGAGCTCTATCGCGCCAAATTCAAGGCGGTGCTTGAGGTGCTGGGCAATGTGATGGAGGTGAAGCAGCCCGATGCTGGTTTCTACCTCTGGGCACACACGCCGCTTGCTGATACCGAGTTTGCCCGACGTCTTTTTGCCGAACAGAATGTAACCGTGCTGCCCGGCAGCTTCCTGTCACGCGAAGCCCACGGCATCAATCCGGGGCAGAACCATATCCGCATGGCGCTGGTAGCGCCGCTGGCAGAGTGCGTCGAAGCCGCTACACGCATTCGTACACTGATCGAATCACTTTAAACACTATTCGAAACCAACTGGAGTCGTTACCCATGTCCAATCT
>JAYUTP010000103.1:0-9160 GCA_043755075.1 Tenderia sp. (SeqCode) | reverse complement strand
GCCTACCTAAAGGATCAGGGTCATCTATAGTCGCGAACCCAGTCGTTTCTCTTGATCAGGATGTCTTGCGCTTCTCATTTAAGCATCTTGACTATAGCCACCCAAAATTCAAACTTAATGATCAGGGGGCCTGTTATTTTTTAACTGCGCTTGAGCGTCTGAAGTCATTATCATCAATGAAACTAATGGAGCTTCTGCATGACCGGACTCGTGCATTAAAATTTCACTCGATTGATTGGAATGAAACTTCTGAACCGTCAGGCTTTTCAAATCTAAACTCACAGCTTCGTGAACTTACTCCTTATCAATTCTCGCTTTCATCTAATGAACATGGGCGGGTACACGGTTTTATATTGGACAATGTCTTTTTCATTGTATGGTTTGATCCAGGTCATAAACTCTATCCTTAGCCCTGTAGGGTGCGCCATGCGCACACGGCGCAGAGTCTGCCCCGCGAAGCGTTTTGGGCACCTTACAAAAAACGATATTAACTACGCCACTAAGCGCATCGCAATGATGAACGGGGTGCTTTCCTCCACTCCACACTGTTCTGTCTGCACGTCTCTGTCGTTCTTGCCTTTCAGTAGGCATTATCGCCACATGGTTTTCTGCTGACTTTTTGTTACTACCTTGAGCGCACCATCACCGCTGCAAAGAAACCATCGGTGCTGTGGCGGTGTGGATAGAGGTGCAGATAGTCGCCTTCACCAAGTTCAATTTTGGGCAGCGCTTCGGCGATGGGCATCAATGTGAACTCTGGATGTTGGGCGAGAAAGGCCTCGACGATGTGTTCGTTTTCATCCGCCAGCAGTGAGCAGGTGGCATAGACCAGCCGTCCACCGGGCTTCAACAAATATGAAGCAGATTCGAGAATGGCGCGCTGCTTGACGTTAAGTTCCAGCACCGATTGTGGCGACTGACGAAATTTGAGATCGGGGTTGCGGCGCAACGTGCCCATGCCAGAGCAGGGGGCATCGACCAGCACTCGATCGATCTTGCCGTTGAGCCGTTTGATCCGGGCATCACTCTCGCTACTGATAACCGTGGTACTGATATTGGAGAGCCCTGAACGTTTGAGCCGTGGTGAAAAATTGTCGAGCCGCTTCGCTGAGACATCAAAGGCATAGACGCGGCCGGTGTTGGCCATGGCGGCGGCGAGCAGCAGCGTTTTGCCACCCGCACCGGCGCAGAAATCCACCACCATCTCGCCACGTTTGGCACCAACCAGCAGGCCGAGTAATTGGCTCCCCTCATCCTGCACCTCGACCTCGCCTTCAAGAAAGAGCGGATGTTTTTGCAGCTGAATCTTCTCTTTCAGACGGATGCCAAGTGGTGAGTGGGGCGTTTCAGTGGCCACTATCGCTTCGGCAGTGAGCTGCTCCAGTACATTTTTGCGCTTGGCCTTAAAGGTATTGATACGCAGGTCGAGCGGTGCGGCCTGTTGCAGGCTCTGCCCCAGCTTCACGATCTCATCATCAGGCCACGCCAATTTTTCAATCACCCATGCCGGCAATTCGGAACGACTGACCAGATCCAACTCCGGGTTACGCCCCTTGAGCGCGGTGGCAAACGCCTTCTCCGCATCAGTGAGCTGCTCGGTAATTTCGCGCAGGTTGTGGCCACGCAACCGCAGCAGTGCAGCGATAGCGAGGTGCAGCGGCGTCACCTCTTCCGGCGCAATGACGGCACTGAGAAAGTTGAAGCGGCGCAGCGTGGCATAGATCGTATCGCTGATGATCTGCCGATCATGGGAGCCGAGATTGCGATGCTCACGAAAGAAACCCGACATCACGGCATCGGCCGGATATTTGAATAATAAAACTTGGGCGAGGGCATCAACAATGCCGCGAAACTGAGGGGAGGTGAGTGCCATGTGATTGATCTTATTTGGTTAAAAATTCAGGATGTCATTATCCGCTATCCTGGCGTGGGGCTGTCATAAATATTTAACGCGGTATCGGAGTGGCGTAGTCGAGTAATGTGAGTAACGCCTGAACTATTTTCCGGGCAGTGCCTGCTGCTGTTTACGACGAATGATCAGTTTGGCCGCCAGCAGGCAGAGCGGCATGCCATGCAGAAGCAGATCTAAGATATCAATCGGCTTACTGAGGTTGCCCGCAGCGAGCATCTTTAGTTTTTCCCACAGATGTGGCTCCGGGGTGAAAGGGGCCAGCGCCAGCAATATCGATACCAACGCCAACGGCAGCAGGGGGATCTTCTTCAGCCAAGTCATCTCTACTCTGCTCTCGTGGTGGTGAAAGTGATTGTTCCTAATGGCTCAAGTTCCAGCTTGATTTCATCCGCGTCATGGACTTCAATAGGGGTAGTGGCGGCACCGCTGATGATCCAGTCACCCGCCAGCAATCGCTCGCCATGTTGCGCCAGAATCTCTGCGACAATTTTAACGATCTTGCCAAAATCATCGGGCAGCCGATCTGGCTCAAGCTGGCGGATCTCGCTGCCATTGAGTATGAGTGAGGCACTAAAGTGGCCGCCAACAATGGCACAGACATCCCCAATCACCACCGCTTCATGAAAGAGATTGCCTGCCAATATCGCTTCAATGTCATTGCTGCGGGTGCGGGTGGTATCGACCAGCTCCAGCGCCGGGGCATATCCGGCAATGGCGTTGCGCGCCTCGGAAAATGTTGCATTAGGGGCTACATCGCGCCCCATCAGCAATGCAATCTCCGCCTCCACCAGGATTTTTGAACCGGCCCGGAGAGGATAAGGCTCATCCGCCACAAGCTGACGCTTGCGGGTGAGATACCCCACCATCGGCGAAGGCAGTTCGAACTTCTGTTGATCCATCACCCGGTTGAAGCCGATCTTCCAGCCGAGCCGCTCATCACCTGCGGCCAGCGCGTTGCGCCACTGCTGCAGCTGGCGTTGCATGCCGCGATGGATTTTGGCGGTCGTTGTCATGGCGTTATTTGGCAGTCAGTGGCTGTTGATCAAAGTGAATTCCGCGCCAGCCGTGACGCATAAAGGTGCGGATATTGGCGTGGTCGCTGCCGCTTGTGTGTTTCAATACATCGTTGCGATAGTAGCTGCCGAAACAGGCGAGTGTCTCCGCCTCATTTAAACCATTGAGTTTGGCAAAAGCAAAGATTTTGCAGGAACCTTCATTCTTGCCTGCCTCATTAATGACCTGGTCAGCACCGCTGCCGTTGCTGAAGCGGCTCGGCGTGTAGTCATAATTCGCGGTAAGTACATAGATGACATCGTTGAAGACGATGCTGTCGGGCCGATTTTTGATCTGTTCGATAAGTTCTGCGAGGGGCATGGCGATTTGAGTTCCTAATTACAGCGAATAACTATTATAGGTTGTAGGGCTGAATATTTCAGCCGCGCCACCGATAATAGGTTGTGAGATCAATAGGATAATAAAAGATGTTTCATGCGCTATTCACCCTGATCAAATATCTGCTCAATATATTCGACTTCATCTGGCTGACGGCGCTGTTGTGGCTCTGCTCATTTCTGCCCGCCTCGTTGAATCGTCACTACTACTTCCCGCTGTTTCGTATCTGGTGCCGATTTTTTGTCCGGGCAATGGGGGTGGAACTGCGACTGCATCAGAAAAACCATCAGCGCCTACCGCAGCGTTACGTGCTGATCGCCAACCATCCGGCAGCCTTTGAGGATATCGGCATCCCAGCGCTCTTCCCGGTTTGTTCATTGGCTAAGTATGAGGTGGGCGGTTGGCCGATTGTCGGACGAATTTCCAAGGCCTCGGGCACGCTTTATGTGCAGCGCGACTCGAAAGAGTCACGCAAAGCGGCGTTAGAATCGATGGTAGATGCCGTGAATGCGGGCAAAAACATCGCGCTCTATCCTGAGGGCGGCTGCACCGGACGACGTTTGAATGAACGTTTTCTCAACGGCGCATTTGAGGTTTCACTGCGCACTGGAGTGCCAATCCTGCCGATTTTTATTCACTACGAAGCACAGGAAGATTTTGAGTGGCAAGATCCCCATACCCTGCCACACAAAATATGGCACATGATGACAACGCAAAACCCGCGCGCTAATTACTACGCCTACGATGCCATCGATCCTTCAGCCTTCAAGGATGTAGAGGAGTACAAACAATTTGTTTATGCCAAATATAAGACGTGGAATGATCACTATTTGGCAGAGTGAGTTGTCGGCGTAACGCTAGATCATTTTTTTTTGCTGTTTTTCGATTCGTGACCCTGTTTTGTATGCTTCCAAGTGACCTGGTCTGGAGTAGTCAGCCAGTGAATAAAACGGGCTAAAAACCCTCTCTTCTTCTCAGGATGCTGTAACTCCTGCATAGGCGGTGTGGGAGTGTGCTCCATCGGGGCAATGAGGCGCTGTTTTTGTACAGTAGGCGTTTGAACAGTCTGTGTTGGTATTGGGGCCGTATCGAAACGGGTGATTTCGCGCTCGCTCATCTCGATAATTTCGATAGCGACGGGCATGGTGGTAATCTTCTTGCCAGATTCAAGATGCGCCATATTGCGCTGTAGATCGTCGTTAGAAGCGAGCAGAAATTGGCGCATGGCTGGTGAGGGCGTTGTGCTGCTCAGCATTCGCTCAGTCTCGGCGATCATGGTCACCAGTTCAGTCTTGATAATCTTACGGTAGGTGCGCTCTTTCTGCTCAACGGCGGTTAAGCGGGCACGGATCTGTTCAGCAGGAACATTTAGCTCGGTCGGGGCCGTGGCCTCGCCGCGAGAGTGGAGCAAAATCCGTAGGGCAACAGCGGTCTGAGCCTGTTTACTGTAATCGTTGAGAAGGGCTTCGATCTCGACAGCACCTGGAGCTACCAGCTGCTCGGTATTCAGCTCGGAAATTTCTAGGATCTGAGCCAGACTAGATTTAACCAACAGCTCCAAAGTAGCCAAGCTCTCTTTGAGCTTGCTAATCGGCTGGCTCTTGATCGACTCTTCCAGCGCCTCAATGGTCGCCAGTGCCTCATCGGGAAGATCCGACGTAGGCTTGCCCATAAGCAGAGTGGCCTCGAGGCCACGTTGCAGACGCTCGACGTTAAGCGCAATTTTTACTGCTTTTTCGAGTGCTTCGCGTTTGTCTTCAATAACTTTAAGATCTTTGCTAGAGCTAATCTTCTCTACCACTATAAGCTCCTAGGGCAATGCCATGCATTATTGCCCTCTGAAAAATTAGGGCAAGTTAAAAATTTATAGCGGCTGCGACCAAAGCATGCCAATCCATCTTTTTTGTATTCACAATGGTTAGCGGTGACCATGCAAGCGGGCTTTAGCCTCTCATTCAAGCGCCACCAATAAATAATTCAACAGTGACTATCCTGGGAGTAATGCATGCCCCGCTCTGATAACAAGGGCGATATCTGCTCTCATTTGGTAGGCTGCAAGATCTGGCAAGAGTTTAAAGCTGATGGCAAACTTTTCTAGATAAACATAGTATTGCCACGTGGCGAAGCAGGTACCGAATGGTGAGTTATTAATTTAAGCGACTGTAACAGTGGCTTAAAAGGGCCGTGTTGTGTTGTTTTTTTTGTCAGTGTTGTCTTTACGGCGTTGATTAATATTTAACAATATGGTCTGGCGATGCTCATCGTCAGCCATTCCCCATTGAATAATCTCTTCCAGAGAGCGGAAACAACCGAGGCATACATCGTTACTGTCTAAGCAGCAGCTACGTACGCAGGGTGATTGAACAATCAATGCGGAGAAACACCTTTTAATCGTTAAAAAAACCCCGCATAAGCGGGGTTTTTAGAGAGGCACTTTACAATGCCAACCCCTTATCCTTATGCAGCCTTAACGTTGGCAGCAGCAGGACCTTTAGCGCCATTCTGGATTTCGAAGGTAACCTTCTGACCTTCGTCCAGGCTCTTGTAACCAGCGCCCTGAATGGCGGAGTGATGCACGAAAACATCCTTGGTGCCGTTGTCTGGGGTGATGAAACCGAAGCCTTTGGTGGCGTCAAACCATTTAACTGTACCAGTATTCACTAGATATATTCCTTAAACTAAATGTACTAAATATGTGTGCGTGAGCGTTATGAGGGCAGGATGAGAGGAGGGCGGCACTACTTGCGATGCTGAATCCGGACATACTATCGGCCATAACCATACGACCACTAACTGATGCTTGCTTATCACACAAGCACAATTAGACTACCACCTTAGTTTTTCAATGTCACTATATATTTTCATATATTTTTGTTGTCATCACCATGTCAACGCCAAATAGCAAGATGTCCTTTTGTCTGCAGGCTGTGATAGAGAGCGATGTCGTGGCGTTCAGGCCCTTTTCATTGGCCAACGTTGGGCCGAAGTCACGGTAGTGGGTGCCGATCGTCTTAAGTTATCTGTTGTTGGGTTGTTTCCGTCAAGCGCTGGGTTGATGGGATGCCGCGCTTTTTGCTGATTAGCTCGGGCAAGCTTACGATAGGCGATTTAAATGGGTTACATTTATTTTTATGACTAACGCGGGTATTTAATGAGATAAAAGTACTTTAGTATTCGGGAGTGATGGTGTTTACAGAAATCTTGCTTTGCTCCACAGCCATACTGATTTTCGGTGTTTACTCAGCTCATGCAGCCTCAAGCCGATCCGTTCATCGTTCCACTCTGCCATGAAGAGATGAAGGTTCTATTTCAGGATCAGCATATCTTGTTGATCAATAAACCTAGCGGCTTGTTGACGCTTTCTGGCAAACATCCGCTCAATATTGATTCGGTTCATTTTCGTTTAGTGAAAGAGCTTCCCACGGCGGCGCTGCCGCATCGTCTTGATTTTGGCACCTCGGGCGTCATGGTGGTGTCTCTGAATAAAGTGGTTAGCGGTCATATCAATCGGCAGTTTCAGGAGCGCACGGTGAAGAAAAGTTACACCGCGCTTTTGCATGGTCATCTGGCGGAGGATGTGGGTTGCATTGAATTTCCACTGGCGAAGGACATTCCCAATTTTCCGTTGCAGAAGGTCTGTTATGAAACCGGCAAACAGGCGCTTACCCATTACACGGTGATCGAGCGGTTGTCGTCACCCTTTGCGACGCGGGTGATGTTTACGCCGGTGTCGGGACGCACCCATCAGCTGCGGGTTCATAGCCGTGAGTTTGGTCATCCAATTTTGGGGTGTGATCTTTATGCGACGGATGAGGCTTTTTTTATGGCTAACCGTTTGATGCTGCATGCAACGACGTTGGAGTTTGATCACCCGATGACGGGGGAGCGGGTCACGGGGGTGAGCCCTTGTCCCTTTTGAATTGCGTGGAATAAAGTGCGTTTAACCGTTGAATGGTATCCCCAGCCGTTGGCCGGGACGGATCACGGAGCGCTTGGTTAATTGGTTGTTCGCCAGTAGATCCGTGACGGTGACGCCGTAATTGGTGGCGATCAACCAGGGCGTGTCGCCCTTGCGTACCACATGCACACGCGCATCGCTGTTTGAATTTGCACGTACCTTGGGCTTGCTGGCCGCAGATGAGTGGGCTTGTGCGATTTTGAGGTCGGCGATGGCGTTCTTCTGCGTGGCAGCGGGTAGGCTTACCATCACCCCGGCGGGAATTGCTACCTTGCCGAGACGGGCGCGTTCACTCCATGCCGGGTTCATCGCCAGCAGATCTTTGTGCGCCACGCTGTAACGGTTTGCCAGATCACTGGCGCGTGCCGGACGGTCCAATACGACGTGAATATCTCGCATGGGCGCTTCAAAGTTCACCCCTTCGGGGAAGAAACGTTCTGGTTGGCTGGCGATCTCGCGTACGGCGAGGAATTCGGCGTAAAAATTTTGTGAGGCGAAACCAAAAGTCTTGCCTTTGTATTCATTGACGATGCGGCCAAAGTCCGTGCCGAACTCGGCACGGGCATTCATCATCCCCTGAATACCGTGGTTGTAAGAGGTGATGGCCAGACTCCAGTCGCCCAGTTGCTGGTGGGCATGTTTAAGGTAGCGGGCTGCGCCGCGTGCCGAGGCCACCGGGTCAAGCCGTTCATCGACAACCTTGTTGACGGTCATAAAACGCTCTCCGGCCGCGCGGGTGAACTGCCACATTCCCGTCGCTCCGACGGAGGAGCGGGCGTGTGGCTGAAATGAGGATTCGACGTGTGGCAGATAGGCCAGGTCTTCCGGCAAGCCTGCCTCTTTGAAGGCACGGCGAAACACGGCGTCGTAGCGGCCGCTGGTCGCCAGGCCGCGCATGAAACGTTCGCGTACCCCGCGTTGTGTTCGCAGCCGCAGATGGGCCTCTTTCACGGCGGCGACGCCAGCGACATCAATAATCCGTTGGCGCAATGCCTGGTCTTCGGTCGAGAGTTCTTCTGCCTGCTCGGTGGCGATCCGTTGCAGGCGCGACTCCCAGAGTTCGCGGCGCTGCGCCACCTGGCTCTTCTGCGCTTCCGTAAGAGAGTCGTTTACTTTGCCGCCCAGATCGAATACTTCGTAGATGAGGCCGGTATAGACCTTGTCATGCATCGCTACCTGGTTTTGCCGCCACTCGGAAAAGACACTGCGCCAGAAGGCGACGTTGTCGCGCAATGCGGCGGGTTGCGGGAAAGGGGATGCCTGTTGGCTGCTGACAACGTCGGGTTTTATCGGCGGGGCTGGATCAATCGATGCGTGGAGAGGGGTGTTTAATAGTCCACAGCAGACCATCAACACGCCTGTGGCGAGCCTATGCCTGTAACAGCGATTCATAACTATCTCCTCGGATTGGGATTGGGTGGCGGCCGATTTTTATAACCCCCCGATTAACTTGGTATCGGCAACTTGGGTCAATAGCCCAGTCGCTGCTTGGCTACTCTAGCCGTTGTCAGCGGGATAAGCACGGGATAAACAACGAGATAATTACTTATTCATGAGCGCAACTTGCCGCGGTTGTTTTTGATGATTTAGCAGACCGATAGATTTGCGTAGGCGGTGACTAGCCACTTGGTTCCGGTGTTGTCAAAGTTGACCTGTACTCGGGCGCTACTGCCGCTGCCTTCGTAGTTGAGGATGATGCCTTCGCCAAATTTTGGGTGCAGTACTCGTTGGCCGAGGTGCAAACCTTCTTCGCTCTGGTCATATTCGTTGCGTTCGTAACGGGTTGTGGTGGTGCTGGGGTGGGTGATGTTGGTTTTGATGCGGATGGTTTTGATCAGCTCGTCAGGGATTTCGCGGATGAAGCGTGAGGGGAGTGAGAAGCGCTCCTGGCCGTGCAG
>JAYUTP010000102.1:0-3999 GCA_043755075.1 Tenderia sp. (SeqCode) | reverse complement strand
GGTGAAGGGGTGGGCAGCCGTGAAATTGCTGAATTCGATCCCTTGGTCTCACCCCCCAATAGTCTGGTCGCCATGTTTATCCGCGAGGGGCTGGCGCGTCCGGTGTATCCCTCCTTCTATAGCTATCGCAAACGCGGCTATTTGGCGCAGGAGCTGATAAAACCACTCTATTCAGAATTGACTCACAACTATGCCGCGCTGCAATGGCCCGCGATCGATGACCTCTTCAGTAAATCAGAGGCCAGAAGAGTGGCGGTTGCAGAGGCTGTTTTCCGCTTGGCGTGGCAGATCTCAAATGACGACGAAAAATCGTATAGATTGGCCAATTTGATTCAGGAATCAGAAATGGTCTTTGCGCACAAGGATCTCAACTGCGAAAACTATACGTCGCTGGTCACGGCCAAGGCGCGGCAATTTCAACGCCAGTGGCTAGCACAGCATGACCAGAGATTGAGTGTTGATTACGTCGATCTCAACACAACCATGAATGAACTGTATATGGGGCGCGAAGCGGCCGCCTATCAACAAGGGACGCCATACACGCAACTCTTCTCCTCTGGCGTGGGGTACGGGGTGTACCGGCGGCAGGAGAGTAGTCGCCCGGTGTTGAATATGGGGATAGCCATGGCAGCACAGGAGATGGGTGCGCTCTCCAGTGTCGCCATGCAGCGCGGCAACTTTGTAAAGCTGGGCGCCGTCGATTTAGCCCTCGCGCTGGATGGCAATGGTCGCGGTGATATTCAGACCTGGCAAGTGACAGCGCTCAGAATTCGCAAACTGAAAGAGCGGCTTGAGTACATCCCCCACTACTTCAGCCCGGCGGGTGCCATTGGCTTGGGGTTGGGGTTTTTAGACCTGTATGGTGACAAAACGCAGGATTATCGGCGGGTGACGCTGATCGGCGGCGAGTTGTTGTTTAATCTCGTCTCGTCACTTGAGAATAATGACTATCTCTTGATGGGCATGGGGTCCGAGTGGGTCAGCCAAAAAGGGCCAATACATAGTGCCACAAGTGTCATGTTGCCCCTGCATCTGGAGGCTCTGATGACCTATGGAAAAGTCAGGCAGTGGCAGTGGCGCAGTTCGCTTGATTATCGTCTGGCGATGAACACAAATATGGCTGATGAGGCCGTGTTTCGCACCAGCCTGGCGTATCGTTTAGAAACAGCGGCAGCACCCCAACTTTTGCTCAAACTTTCCGCTGATTACAATAATGTTGCTTACCCCAATGGCGCTTCATTGATCGCGCCGTGGTGGAAGGTTGTGTTGGGGGTTGAGGTCAACCACTGGTAAAACAACTGCGTCGTTTACGGCGCATTCACCAAAGGCCCGAACGTTGCAGTGTCTGCAACGTTCGCGGTCCAACTGTTCAAAGATGTGCTGAATGGCTCGCGCTTTGGAGTCGTAGATGTGGTCCATGCCAATCGTCTCCAGATAGCCCCCCTTGCGCAGTATCTCTAGCACTCCAAGCTTGACGCTACAGAGGTAGAGGTCGCCATCCATGGCACGGCGTCGCTCCACTTCGTGTTTGAGCAGCTCTGCGCCGCTGATGTCGATGAAATTCACCCCACTGCAGATGATCAGCACCCGTTTCTGTTCCGGGTTGAAGAAATCGATATTTTGCAGACTCTCTTCAATCTCGCTGGCGGAGCCAAAAAAGAGTGAGCCATCAATGCGGATGATTTTGAGCTGCGGGCACTCCTGACGCCGAGGCGCGGTGATGAAACGGCGGTTGCTGTCCTCCGGGTCAGGGATGCGACTGACAATGGTGGGGTGGGATATACGGATCAGGTGCAGCACCAGCGATAGCATTACACCGACGTAAACGGCAAAGCTAAGATCGATCAGCAGCGCAGCGATAAAGGTGGAGAGCAGTACGGCGGCATCGCTGCGACTGGCCCTGAAGATAACGATGATGCTGTGGAAGTCGACCAGTTTCCAAGCCACTAGCAGCAGGATGCCCGCGACCGAAGCGATCGGTAGATGGGCGGCCAGCGGTGCCACCGTCAAAAGAATAATTGCGATAACGATGGCGCTGAAGATGGCCGCCAGCGGTGTTTTGGCCCCGGCCCGATAGTTGAGGCCGGAACGGCTGAAGGAGCCGGAGGAGGCGTAGCTGGAGAAGAAGCTGCCAACGATGTTGGAAAGCCCTTGGCCGATAAATTCCTGGTTGGCGTTGTAGCGCTGATGGCTCTGGTTGGCGATGCTGCGAGCGATGGCGACCGCCTCCATCAGACCAAGGATGGCGATGGCCAGCGCGCCGGAGGTGATCTGCCGCCAAGTATCAAAGGAGAAGTCGGGCAGCGAGAATGGTGGCAGGCTGGTGGGGAAAGCGCCGGCTAGGTCGATGCCAACTGCCTCTCCGCCGAGCAGAAAACTCAGCAGCGTGCCGACCAACATCGCCAGTAGCAGATTGGGCCAGCGTGGTAGGAAGCGGCCAAACAAAATGGCCGAGATCATGGTGACCAAGGTGATGGCAAGGGCGTACAGATTCCACTGCGGCAACCTTTCGATCACCTGGCTCCAGGTAGAGAAGAAGGTTTCGTTGCCGGGTAACCAGATGCCAACGATATGTTTTAGTTGGCTGGTGACGATTAAGATTGCCGCTCCAGCGGTGAAACCAATAATAACAGTGTGGGAGATGAAGTTGACCAGCGCCCCCAGCCGCGCCAAACCCAGCGCGAGCTGGAATAAGCCGACGGCAAGGGTCAGTGTCAGCACTAACGATATATAAATGTCAGTGCCGGGAGTGGCCAGAGGAGCGATGGTGGCAAAGACGACAATCGAGATGGCGGTGGTGGGGCCGGATACCATATGGAATGAGGAGCCAAACAGGGCGGCGATAATAACGGGGACGATGGCGGTGTAAAGCCCATACTCGACCGGCAGTCCTGCCAGCAGTGCCAGCGCCACACTCTGGGGCAGGACAATGACCGCGCCAGTCAGCCCGGCCAATAGATCCTGGCGTAAGGTTTCGCGGGTTATGCGGTGCCACCAGGGATTTATGCGCGGTGTTGGTAATTTCTGGGCCAGAGATTCGTCCGCCTGTTTCATGTGTGGAGCGGCCAAGAATTGCCTTTCCCTAAGGATTTTATAGACCTATCGGCAAGGGTAGGTGATGCTGGAGTGATTCTACAGCCGTTGCGGGAGATATTGTGTGATCTCTTTCAATCGTACCAGCAGAAGAGAAAATTTACTGTCTCTAGCATTATTGTTTCTGGCCCCTTGAACTTCGATAATTGTGCCGCATCTAATCGCCGGGGAATCTTTCCCGAAACTGTAAAGTTTGAATCCTGGAGGATAAATGAAACGCGTATTGCTGTTCTTGGCGACTAACCTGGCTGTCATCATTGTGCTGAGCATCACTCTGCGGCTGTTGGGGGTGGATACCATCCTTGATGAGCAGGGGTCTGGCCTTAACTACAACTCATTGTTGATCTTTGCCGCCGTGTTTGGCATGGGTGGCTCATTTATCTCTCTTTTGATGTCTAAGTGGGTTGCCAAGCGCTCGACCGGCGCCCGTGTCATCGAAAAACCTAGCAATGAGACTGAAAAGTGGCTGGTGGACACCGTGCGCCGCCAGGCTGAAAAGGCTGGCATTGGCATGCCGGAGGTGGCGATCTTCGATTCGCCTGCCCCTAACGCCTTTGCTACGGGGGCGCGCCGCAACGCCTCGCTGGTAGCGGTGAGTACCGGGCTGCTGAATGCCATGAATAAAGACGAAGTGGAGGCGGTGCTGGCCCATGAGATCGCTCATGTTGCCAATGGCGACATGATCACTCTGACGCTGATTCAAGGTGTAGTGAACACCTTTGTTATCTTCTTCGCCCGCATCATTGGTCATTTTGTTGATCGTGTCATTCTCAAGAATGAGCGCGGTCATGGCATCGGTTTTTGGGTGACATCAATTGTGGCGGAGTTGGTGCTGGGCATTCTGGCCTCGACCATCGTCATGTGGTTCAGCCGTCAGCGTGAGTTCCGTGCCGACGCCGGTGGCGC
>JAYUTP010000101.1:0-4840 GCA_043755075.1 Tenderia sp. (SeqCode) | reverse complement strand
GAGGTGCTGACGCAGATTTAATGGCGCGGTCGCTTCAATCTCTAAACCAGAGGTCGAAACCAACTGCACGACGCCATCGCCCATACCCACCCACTCACCCGCCCGTTTAAGGCGTGTTGCAACAACACCAGCAAACGGGGCCTTGACACGGTGCGCGCCAACCGTTCACGCGCCAAATTCAATCGCGCAGCAGCAGCGGCCAAAGTACTGGTGGCGATGTCGTGATCAGCGCTGGTTTTTTCCAACTGCGCCAGCGCCGCATTATTCTGCTGCGCCAACCGCTGCAAACGCTCCATCTCGCGCTTGATAAAAACCAGACTAGCCTGCTCCCGCGCCAGCGCCGCCTCAGCCACATCAACCTTGGGTAGCGTATCGTCGATACGCGCCACCGTGGCGCCTGCCGCCAACGTCGTGCCTTCGTCTACCACCTTAAGCAGCCGCCCGGCCACCTCTGCGGCAATCTCCGCCTCGTTACGGCTCACCACGCTACCCGTCACCCAGGTGAGGGGCGATAACAGACGCAGTTCAGCCTTTTCCACCACCACCGGCGAGGCGCGCATCCCTTCCGCCGCATGAGACGATCCGATCAGCAGCGCCGTAAACACCATCAACCAGACACAATGACGAGCCCTTTTGAGCGCTCCTTGTGATCGCACCAAAATACATCTCCTATAGATATGACAACATCAAATCCAACCGCCAAAATAGCACTTAAAACACGGTGAACGACAGTAGCCATCAAAAATAGCGCACCCCTTGACACAAAAACATTACAATCAACCTTCCCGCGCAAGCGCGGCGGCCTATTCTATAGCGATGACAACATCTTGGGAAAAAACAGAGAACAAGCCCTTTGGCGTCGCGCCCACTATCCGATATAGTAGTTACAAGTGAGCCAATTAATACCAAGGGGCGGCAATCAATTAGCCAACCATGAAATCGATCAAACTCAATATTCCACAACACAATGCCAACCCTGCGGTGGCGATTAGCCCCAGCCTTGATCACATCAAGGAGATGCTTCGCGGTTTGCCATTGGCCAATCCAGAAAAGTGTTGCACGCTAATCTTGCAGGAGATCTTCCGCCTCAACCGCTCGCCGTTTGCGGTCAAGGCTCGCATCGAGATCACATTACAGCTACTGCCAAAACTCGATGACATGATCAATAGCGTTCGCAGCGGTTATATCAATGCCCCGTTACCACTCACCAACAAACGTCTGCAGAGCGCACAGCTGATCAATCGGTTGCTCACTGAGATGAGCTATGGCTACAAAATTATCGTCCATGAACTACTGGAAGATAACAACGCCAGCGCCGCCAGCATCGCCTATCTGCCGCAGGCTATTTATTACGCCATGGGCTTCTTGTCGCGACTGTTGGTAGACACCTATGCACTCTACAACCCGGAACCGAAACAGATCTGGCTTGAACTCAATCAACTCTATCTTTATGCCGAAAAGAACCAGCTCCACGACATCGAGCTAAATCCTTTCAACCCCGAACACGAGCCGAAACCGGCCACCATTATCAATAGTTATCGCCGTATCGTATTGCTGGCGATAGCCAACCCCTACCATTTGATGCTGGGGGAGGCGGTAAAGATGTACCAACGGCTGATCGAATGGGCGCCCCATTGCCGCATCCTTCATCTCGGCTCCAATCGTCTGCCCGAGGGTAAGCTGTTTGTCGATTTGACCATGGACTCACCGCCCCTTTATGCGCCCAAGACACCCAGCAAACTGCGCCCTGTTGAAGGACGGCTGTTGGAGATCAAAGAGCTGATCACTCTGCTCGGCCAGGAATCTCACCACCTCACACGGGCCAAGCAGAAGGATTCTCTCAGTCACAATCTGGCGCGCCGCATGGAGCGTGACATGTATTTCCGCTGGGCCGATGCTTGGGGGCTGCGGCGCGAACGCATCAGCAACCGCAAACCACTGGAAGCCCCCGCCAAAATGATCTGCGGCCTGACCGCTGCCCACCATTTCATTAGCGGCGAAAAACCCTTCAAACCGGAGGAGCTGGAATTACAGATCCGCGGTCGCGACGCCAACGCCAAAACTGGCAATTCGTTCACCCTAATTGCCGAGGAGCTGACCCCATGGGCCTTTGAAGATCAGGACAAACATGTGCTCTCCAATCTGCATCAGCCACGTCTCTCACAGTTCGATGGTAAGCAGGGGGCGCATGAAAAAAACCTCTGGATCAAGGTCTACGCCAACTCCATTGAAGCGGTGGATCAATTCAGCGGCATCGAAACCCCACAGTTCGAATACCACGGCTGCCAGATCACCGACACCAATCAGGGCGGCTTTGGCATCCTGTGCCCTGTCTCGACCGAGTTACCCGCCCGCGTTGGCGACCTGCTTGGCGCCCGCACCGTCAAAAGCGCCGACTGGGCGATCGGCGCGGCGTTGTGGATGAAGATCGGCCACGACCAAAATGTATCGGTGGGGGTTAAGTTAATCGCCGAAGATGCCCGTGCCGTCGCCGTCAAAGCGGCGCAAGGCGTGGGGATCGGCAGCGAATACTACCGGGCGTTGTTGATTCCCAATCTTGACCCAAAACAGCACCCCACCACACTCATCACACCGGCCGCTGTCTATGACATCGGCACCATCCTGAAGATGACACTGGATGACGAAATACTGCATGCCCGATTGCTGCGACAACTGATCTCCACCAACTCGTTCTCGCAGTACCAGTTTGAGCTGGTAGAGCAACCCAGCCATGAAAAGATACTTACCAGCGACCAGGAGGAGAAGGTCTCCTCCAGGCTCTTTCGTTAACAACGGAGATCACGTGCATGCCTACCGTCAACCCCAACGCACCACGCATCAAAAATGATGACCCGCTCTATCGCCTGTTGCGTGACGGCAAGATCGTTGAATTTAACCAGCAAAAGGCCCGTGGCCTGAGCAGCGACCTGACCAACTGTGATTTTCGGGGTGTAGACTTGTGCGGACTGGAAGCCGCCGGTCTCGATCTGACCGGCTGTTACTTCCGCCAGGCCGACCTGCGCGGCATCAACTTCACGCAGACCAAGATGGAAGGGGCCAGCATCAACAGCGCTAAGATCTCAGGCACCTACTTTCCCAAGGAGCTGAGCGCCGCCGAGATCGAACTCTCGCTGATCCACGGCACCCGCATGCGTTACAACAAGTAACATTAGCGCATCAACCGAGGCTCCACCTCATCCGCCAACAGCCGCTGCAACGATTGCAGTTGCGGCGTTTTAACCACCACCTCCAGCAGGTACGCCATGATGCGCGGAATATCTTGTAAATAGCCGGGCTTGCCGTCGCGGATGTTAAGGCGGGCGAAGATGCCCAAGACCTTGAGGTGACGCTGCACCCCCATCACATCAAACCAGTGCAACAGCTGCTCGTCGCTCTCACCCACATTCACGCCTGCGACTAGCGCCTGTTGGCGATACTGCGCCAGCCACGCCTCAATACGCTCACGCGGCCAGGCGATGTAACAATCCTTCAGCAGCGAGACGAGATCGTAACTCACCGGCCCGATCACCGCGTCCTGAAAATCGAGCACCCCCGGATTGTGTTCGCTGGTCAGCATCAAATTGCGCGAGTGGTAATCGCGATGGACCCAGACATAGGGCTGCTGCAACGACTGCTGCGCCAGCCACTCCAGCGTCTCATCCAGCTCGCCTTGTTGAGTTTCGCTCAGTGTGATCTGCAGATGCTGCTCCAGGAACCACTCCTGAAACAACCGCATCTCACGCACCAACAGCGCATGGTCGTAATGCGGCAAGTCCCCCTCGCTCAGTTCGCCATGGGCCTGCAACTGCACCAGCGCCGTGATGGCATCGCCATAGAGCTGGTCGGCGCTGGCTTCATTCAATGCTGAAAGATATTGCTGATGCCCCAGATCAGTGAGCAGCAGGAAGCCTTGCGTCAAATCCTGCGCCAGCACCACCGGCACATTGAGTCCATAACCGGCCAGCGCCGCCGAGATCTTGATGAAGGGGCCGCAATCCTCCTGCGCTGGCGGCGCATCCATGACGATGTAACTTTTACCCGGCAGAGTCACCCGGAAGTAACGCCGGAAACTGGCATCGCTGGAGGCCGGGGCAATATGCCCGCCAATAATCCCCAGCCCCTGTTCCAGCCAGTCGCTTAACTGCTCTAATCGCTTATCCATCTTTGCTCTTTCTGTTGATCCGCCACAGCCACTGCCCAGCCGCCGTTATCCAATAAAAACCGGGTATACTTGCCGGTCATTACACAAGATCACCGGACCTGGGTATTCATGAAATCTGCGGTAAGTTACGACAAAAACAGCGGCGCTGCCATCACTTCATGCCACGGCCGCCACTCCTGAACCCCCGCCCATGTCCACGCCACTGAAACTCACACTTCTGTTTATCAGCTTGTTCACCACGCTCAGCGCCACGGCGGCGGATGAGTGGGGGCAGTGCCACGCCTGGCCACAATCGAAAATCAACTATCCCGGCGAAGATCGTGGCGAGCAGTCCCTCACCTATCTCGGCGCCGACTCCAGCGTCAGCCACAACAACGAGATCATTGACCTGAGCGGCGAGGTCTCGGTGCAGCGCCCCGACCTGCAACTGTTTGCCGATGAGGCCACCTACAACAAGGCGCTCAAGACGCTGGAAGTGCGCGGTCGCATCCGTTACGAAACGGCAGACTTCACCACCCAAGCCGATTACGCCCTGATTGGACTCGAGAGCAATACCGGTCGCTTTGAAAACACCCAATATGTTATCCCGGCACGCCACGCCCGTGGCAGTAGCCGGGCCATAGTGATCAAAGACAGCGATCACACCGTGCTGCAACAGGCCAGCTACACCACCTGCGA
>JAYUTP010000100.1:0-2996 GCA_043755075.1 Tenderia sp. (SeqCode) | reverse complement strand
CAGTTTCTGGCGCACCAAAGCACGTAGCACCCTGTTTGCAGAATGGATCAGTGTCGATCTAGGCCGCGCAACCAATATCAGCCAAGTGGTGTTGAACTGGAATGCCTACTACGCTACCCAATACGCCATTGAGGTATCCCAGGACAATTTTTCTTGGTCAACCGTCTACAACGTCGGTGCTGAAAATGGCGGCACCGATCTGATTAATTTCAATGCCGTCAGCGCACGTTACGTGCGCATGACATCACGCGCCTGGAATGACAACAGCCAGCGCATTCGTCTAAATGAGTTTGAGGTCTATGCTGACGACGGTATTGCACCGCCACCACCGGTGTCTGGCTCATGGTCCGTGGTACCGAGTCCAAACGGGACCGATGCAAACAACACCTTGCGTGCCGTCACGGCCATCGATGGCAACAACGTGTGGGCCGTCGGCGCCACCAGCAGCCTAAACAGCTCCAGCAAAAACACTCTGATCGAGCGTTGGAACGGCACGAGCTGGAACGTTGTTGCCGCGCCCAACCCCTCCAGTAGCGGCAACGAACTCAACGGCATAGCCGCCACGTCAGCCAGCGATATCTGGGCCGTGGGGGTACTCAACAGCACCACTGTTTTCAACAACCGCAGTCTGGTACTGCACTGGGACGGTGCCAGCTGGCTGCACGTGCCAGGCCCCGATGCCGCCAATGCCGCGTCGCAACTGAATGCCGTAACCGCCTTGTCGCCAACCGACGCATGGGCGGTAGGTTCCTATTCAGGCGTAGCGACTAACTACTTCAATCAGCCGTTGATTGGCCGCTGGAGCAGTGGTTACTGGAGCGTAGTAGCGAGTCCAATGGTAGGCACCCAGTCGCAATTGACGGGCGTGGCGGCGGTATCGGCCAACAACGTGTGGGCCGTTGGCAATGCCGACGGCCAGGCGCTGGTGATGCACTGGAACGGCAGCGTCTGGCGCACCATCAACACCCCAGCCCCCACAAATAGCGGCCTGAATGCAGTAACAGTGGTAGCACCCAACGACATCTGGGCCGTGGGTTACAGCGCCACAGGACCACTGACCCTGCGCTACAACGGCAGTACCTGGAACGTGGTCGTCAGTCCATCGCCCAACGACACTCGCTATAGCGAAAACACCGCTCTTTACGGAGTCAGCGCCAATGCCAGCAACGATGTCTGGGCCGTCGGCACGCGGGCGCGCAGCACCCCCGGAGCCGGTGACTTCACCCGCTACAGCACCTTCACCGAGATACTGCACTGGAACGGCAATGTATGGAGCATCGTGCCCAGTCCCGATCCTGGCACCACTATTAATCAGCTGTTCGGCGTCGCACGTGTTAACGCCAATGAAGTGTGGACAGTCGGCAGTGTGGACTCTAGAAGCACACTGATCGAGCGTTACTCGGCGCCATAATCACACCTTCAGTTGCTTCCATCAGGCCGGTGCCTATTGCACCGGCCTGTTCATCTCCGCTGCCAATGGATTAACCTCCAGCACACTTAGTCAGCAGCCGATCAAGCGCGTTAGCGAATGCCTGACGATCATGTTGATTCAGGGGCGGCGGGCCCCCCGTGATCTGACCGCTGCTGCGCAGCTCCTGCATTATATTGCGCATGGTCAGGTGCTGGCGCACGTTATTTTCGGTGTAAAGCTCACCACGCGGATTCAGCGCCAACCCACCTTTCTCGATCACCTCCGCCGCCAGCGGAATATCTGCCGTCACCACCAAATCCCCCACCTGCACCTGCTGGACGATGTAATTATCCGCCACGTCAAACCCAGCTGGCACCTGCACCGTATTGATAAAACGCGACGGCGGTATAGTCAACGGCTGATTAGCCACCAGCGTCATCGACAACTGCGCCCGCTCCGCCGCCCGGAACAAAATATCCTTGACCACCTTGGGGCAAGCATCGGCATCAACCCAAATATGCATTCATTCCCCCTTTATAATCAGCAACATAAAACTCTACATGCAAAATAACATGTAAAAGCATATAATATGTCGCTGTATAATCTGTAATAAGTACTCCCCATACTCCCCCGCGTCGGGCCCACCCGTCGCCCGATTGCCAATAGGTACCCTGTAAAAATGTCTAGTGACGCCACTGCTATCCCCAGTTTCCGTGATCTATCCCTGTCTGAACCGATTCTCACCGCCCTTGATAAAGTAGGCTATGAGACACCTTCACCCATCCAGGCTGCGATCATCCCTTACATCTTGGACGGGCGCGATGTGCTTGGCCAGGCCCAGACCGGCACCGGCAAGACCGCTGCCTTCGCCTTGCCCATACTATCTAAGCTCGATATAAACCAAACCACACCACAAGTGCTGGTGCTGGCACCCACCCGCGAACTGGCCATCCAGGTGGCCGAAGCGTTCCATCGCTACGCCGCCCACCTAAAGGGGTTCCATGTACTGCCGATCTACGGCGGTCAGGACTACAAGACCCAGCTCACCCAGCTCAAGCGTGGTGTGCATGTCGTTGTTGGCACCCCGGGCCGCGTCATGGATCACATGCGCCGTGGCACCCTCAAGCTCGACAACCTCAAAGTACTGGTGCTGGACGAGGCCGATGAGATGCTGCGCATGGGCTTCATCGACGACGTCGAGTGGGTTCTGCAGCAGACCCCGCCAGGGCGTCAGGTGGCGCTCTTCTCCGCCACCATGCCGGACGTGATCCGCCGCATCGCCCAGCAGCATCTGAAAGACCCCAAAGAGATCAAGATCAAGGACAAGACCGCGACCGCTGAGACCATCCGCCAGCGCTACTGGGAAGTAAGTGGGCTGCACAAACTCGACGCCCTGACCCGCATCCTTGAAGCCGAAACCTTTGACGGCGTCATCATCTTCGTCCGCACCAAAATCGCCACCGATGAGCTGGCCGATAAGCTCCAAGCCCGTGGTTATTCTGCCGTCGCCCTCAACGGTGACGTCGTACAGAAGCAGCGAGAACGCACCATTGAACAGATCAAGTCCGGCGCCATCGACATCATT
>JAYUTP010000099.1:0-5792 GCA_043755075.1 Tenderia sp. (SeqCode) | reverse complement strand
TGGAGCGGTGAATCTTCAGCGATCAGTTGATTGACTGTGCGGCTGGTGGTGTTGATGGCCGTGCTGGTGGTGTTGATGGCGGCGAGTGTCTCTTCAGCGCTGGCAGTCAGTTTGTCGGAGTTGCGGCGCAGTTCTGTGACCAGTTCGTGGGTGCTGTTCATCACGGTGGTGCCAGCGCCGATCAGCCCTTGTGTGGATTGCAGGGTGGTGCGCACGTCATTGAGTGTGACATTAAGATCGGTGGTGATCTGTTCGCTGCGTTGATCGAGCCGTTGGCCTAAGACGCGGTACTCTTTGGTAAGGACTGAGTAGTCCTGCATTGTCTGGTCGAACTGTTTGAGCGCTTGCATCAGCTCGGGGCCGTTGACGAATTTGTCGATGCCGGCGGCGGCGCTGGCGAGATCATGCAGCAGCACGTCGATGGGGAACTCTTCGATCTTGCGGGTGAATTCCTGGATAGGCGTCGGGATGGTGGGGATCTCGATGACGTGTTCGCGGGTGCCGACCAAGGTGATCGGTTTGTCGGGATGCATGTCGAGTTGAATGGCGAGCTGGCCAGTGAGCAGGCTCTGCATCTGCAATTGGGCGCGCAGACCGTTGTTGATCATGTGGCCCATGCGGCGCATCTTGAGTTCATTCATCTCTTCACCGCCGACGAGCGAGATGCGGTTGGGTTCGAGTTCAACATAAACCGGGATCTGTACTCGCTGGGTATCGGGATCGAGCAGTAGGCGGATGTCGGTGACGGTGCCGATCTTGACGCCGCGGAAATTGACTGGCGCGCCGACGCTGAGCCCTTTGACTGAGCCGTTAAAGAACATCACAAAAAGCGATTTCTCGCGCAGCAGGCCGCTGCCAAAGAGCAGCGCGGCACCGACGGCGAGGACGATAGCGCCGACGATGAAGAGGCCGAGCAGGGTGGTATTGGCGCGACGAGCCATCTTAGATCTCTCCGCGGTTGAGGAAGGCAAGTACGCGCGCATCCGTACTGATTTGTTTGAGCTGCTTCGGGTCGCCGTTGGCAATCATAGTTTTACTTTCGGCATCGAGGAGTATTCCATTATTGCCAATGGCGAAGATGCTCGCCAGCTCATGGGTGACGATGACAATGGTGGTGCCGAGATTAGCACGCAGTTCAAGGATCAGTTCATCAAGGCGGCGCGAGCTGAGTGGATCGAGCCCGGCGCTTGGCTCATCGAAGAAAAGAATATCCGGATCGAGGGCCATGGCACGGGCTAAGCCAGCGCGCTTGCGCATGCCGCCGCTGATCTCGGCGGGATACAACGCCTCGCAGCCACCCAAACCGACTAGCGCCAATTTGTAGGCGATCAAATCACGAATCTCATTATTAGTCAGGCGCGTGTATTCGCTGAGCGGCAGGCTGATGTTCTCCGCCAGGGTCATGGAGCTGAACAGGGCACCGCTCTGGAACAGCACACCAAAACTACGTTTGATCTGCTCCTGCTGTTCCGGCGCTGCCGCAGTGAAATTGATGCCGTTGATCAGCACCTCGCCCTGGGCCGGATGTTGCAAGCCGATGAGGTGGCGCAACATCGTGCTTTTACCGCAGCCACTGCCACCCATGATGATGAAAATGTCGCCACGTTGGACGCTGAAGCTGAGGTTCTGCTGGATGATGTGGTCGCCATAGGCGGCGGTGAGGTTGCGGACTTCGATGTGGGTTGTCTCCATCTTATATTCCCAGCTCTTGATAGAGGATGGTCAGCACCGAGGCAGTGATCACAATGTAGACAATGCTGGTCACTACCGCCGAGGTGGTGGCTTGGCCCACGGCGGAGGCGCTGCGCCCGCACTGAATACCGCGTAGGCAGCCGGCCAGAGCGATGCAAAGGCCGTAGACGAAGGCCTTGCTCAGGCCGACCAGGACGTGGTTCAGGTCTAACACCCGCAGGGTTTGGATGTAGTACTCGAAGGCGCTGATGTCGAAGATGGTGATGGCGACGGTCATGCCCGCCAGGATGCCAACCAGATCGGCATAGAGCGTCAGCAGCGGCAGCATGATCACCAGCGCCAGTATCCGTGGCAGCACCAAAAATTCGATGGGCGAGATACCGAGGGTGCGCAAGGCGTCGATCTCTTCATTGACCTGCATGGTGCCGATCTCGGCGGCGTAGGCGGCACCGGTGCGGCCCGCGATGATGATGGCGGTCATCAGCGCTCCGACCTCACGCACCATGCCGATGCCAACCAGATTGGCAATGTAGATCTCGGCGCCAAACAGCGCCAGCTGCGCCGCCCCCATGTAGGCGAGGATCAATCCCACCAGAAAGCTGATCAGCGAGACGATTGGCAGCGCCCGTGGCCCGGCATCCTGTAACAGTAGCCCGACGTCGCTGCGGCGGAAGCGGGCCCGGCCACGCAGGGTGTCGAGCAGGGCGATGGCGCTGTCGCCGATGAAGCGCAGGGTTCGTGGCGCGCCGTGCCAGAGTTCAATAGTGGTTGCGCCAACCTGATTCAGCAGCGACTCCTCTTCGCTGGTGGCATCGACGTTGTTGCGTGCCGGGGTAGCATTGGCGAGTGTTAACAGTCGCTGCACGCCTAGTGGCAGACCGCTCTGGTCGATTGGAATCCCCTGTGCCTGGCAGTGCAGCAGCAGCTGGTGCATAAAAACTGCCAGCGAGGTGTCCCAGCCAGTGATCGCCTGGGTGTCGAAGCTGAGTTGCAGAAAAGGTGGGGCAACGCTGAGTTGTTGAATGATTGGCGTGATGTCTGCCATACCATTACCCAAGCGCCACTCACCAGAGAGCGACAAACATACGCTGCCCGGCGCTAGCGTTTGCAGTTCATGACGCCTGACTGAGATTCTCTCCATGCAAGGTCCATTTGTGGTGTGAGTGTGATCTGCTGATTCCATTCTAATCGTCCGTGCCATGGTCAGGTATCGGCAATACAGATTATTTCTGTCGGTACGCAACAGACGTCTCTCAAAATGTCACATATATATTGTAATTCCGCATTAACGCGTGGCCCATTGTGGTTGTTGCCTGGGTTGGCAATGGGGGCTTCTTAATAACAGTGGCTGTTGCAATGAGTCTCTTCAATGACTGTGTAGATGAAATAAAGGATTAAATCAGGAAGTATGATGAATACAAACGGCTGATTATCACCATGGGCCGTTCGGAGGTCATGCCGATCTGGGATGCGCAGTTGAGCGCCGATGAGATCACGGATGTGATCGCCTATCTGCGGACTATCCTGGTGGTGCCACCGACAGAATAAAACGTCTGTTTGGTACGATGATAAAGGGGCGTGAAGATTGACTTCACGCCCTTTTTTTATCTCTATGCAGTTGTGATATTGGTCCTCATAGTTGTCCGCGTCGGCATTGCCAGTGGGGGGATGGTGCAGCATTCCGCCAACGACGGGGCGTTCTGTATTCTCCGGCCCGGCTGGGTATAATGGCCCCTTTTTGCAGCAACCAGCGGGATAACAACGGGTATGAGCAACAGCGAAGCACGGCAGGATTTTGATATCGAGCGCCTACCTCTGAAGGAGTTTACCGAGAAGGCCTATCTTGATTACTCCATGTACGTCATCCTCGATCGCGCCCTGCCGCACATTGGCGATGGGCTCAAACCGGTGCAGCGCCGCATCGTCTATGCGATGTCGGAGTTGGGGTTGTCAGCGACGGCCAAGTTCAAGAAGTCGGCTCGCACCATCGGTGACGTGTTGGGTAAGTTCCATCCCCACGGCGACAGCGCTTGTTACGAGGCGATGGTGCACATGGCCCAGCCCTTCTCGTTCCGCTATCCGCTGGTGGATGGCCAAGGCAACTGGGGCTCAACCGATGACCCCAAATCCTTTGCTGCGATGCGTTATACCGAATCACGCCTGACTCGCTATGCCGAGTTGTTACTCAACGAGGTAGCGCTGGGAACAGTGGATTGGGTGCCCAACTTCGATGGCACCTTGGAAGAGCCCGCTGTGCTGCCGGCGCGTGTCCCCAACCTGTTGTTGAATGGTGTGACTGGGATTGCGGTCGGCATGGCCACCGATATTCCACCCCACAACATGCGCGAGGTGGTGAGCGCCTGTATCCGGCTACTGGAAGACCCCAAGGCCGATATCGCCGCCCTCTGTGAACATGTGCTCGGCCCCGATTACCCCACCGATGCCGAGATCATCACCGCCAAGGCTGATCTGATAAAGATGTACGAGAGCGGCAACGGCAGCGTGCGGATGCGCGCCATCTACGAACGTGAGGATATCGACATCATCATCACCGCACTGCCGTACCAAGTGTCAGGTTCCAAGATACTGGAGCAGATCGCCCAGCAGATGAATGCCAAAAAACTGCCGATGGTCGAGGATCTGCGTGACGAGTCGGACCATGAAAATCCGACCCGATTGGTGATTACGCCGCGTTCCAATCGTGTCGATGTTGAGGCGCTGATGTCGCACCTCTTCGCCACCACCGATCTGGAACGCAGCTATCGCGTCAACTTCAACGTCATCGGCATTGATGGTCGGCCACGGGTAAAAAATCTGCTGGAAATGCTTACTGAGTGGCTCGAATTCCGCACCGAGACGGTGCGCAAACGTCTTGAGTACCGCCTCGGTAAGGTCAACCGTCGCCTCCATCTGTTGGAAGGTCTGCTGATCACCTTCCTCAACCTCGACGAGGTGATCCACATCATCCGCACCGAGGATGAGCCCAAGGCGGTGCTGATGCAGCGTTTTGGTCTGACGGAAGAGCAGACCGACTACATCCTCGATACCAAACTGCGCCAGTTGGCGCGTCTGGAAGAGATGAAGATTCGCGGCGAGCAGGATGAGCTGGCCAAGGAGCGCGATCAATTGGAAAAGACACTCGCCTCCAAGCAGCGCTTGAAGACGCTGATCCGTAACGAACTGCTGGCCGATGCCGAGCAGTATGGCGATGAGCGCCGTTCACCGATCGTCGCCCGGAGCGCCTCCAGCGCCCTGGATGAGACCGCGTTGACACCGGCTGAGCCGATCACCGTGGTGCTCTCCGACAAAGGCTGGGTGCGTGCCGCCAAGGGTCACGACATTGATCCGACGACCCTGAGCTACAAAGCCGGTGATGGCTATCGCGTCATGGCCCATGGCCGCAGCAACCAACTGGTCGTCTTCCTCGACTCCACCGGCCGTTGCTACGCCGTGCCCGCCCACACACTGCCCTCGGCCCGTGGCCAGGGCGAGCCGTTGACGGGGCGTCTGACGCCACCACCAGGTGCTGAATTTATAGCGGTGATGATGGGCAGTGAGGCGGATCGTTACCTGCTCGCCACCGATGGCGGTTACGGTTTTGTCGCCAAACTCGGTGATCTTATGGCGCGTAATAAAAATGGCAAGGTGCTGCTGAGCGTACCCGACGGAGCTAAGGTGCTGCCGCCTACTGCTATTAATGATCTTGCCACTGACAGTGTAGTGGCAGTCACTACTGAAGGGCGGATGTTGGTCTGTGCGCTCTCTGATCTACCCGAGTTGAGCAAGGGCAAGGGCAACAAAATCATCTCCATCCCTACCGCTCGGGTCGCTAGCCGTGAGGAGTATGTGGCAACCATCAACAGCGTGGCCCAAGGCGAGAGCCTGACCCTCTACTGCGGTCAGCGCCACACCACCTTTAAGGCGTCAGATCTCGATCACTATCGCGGTGAACGTGGTGTCCGGGGTAATAAATTGCCGCGTGGTTTTCAGCGGGTGGATCGTGCGGTACCGGGCGAAAAATAACGGCATTGATTCCATTTATAATTTAATGGTTTATGTTACGCAGCCACCGCTGATAGGTTGTCACGACAGCTCCCACA
>JAYUTP010000098.1:0-10736 GCA_043755075.1 Tenderia sp. (SeqCode) | reverse complement strand
GCGTTGCGTTATTCCATCGACCAGGCGCGCAAGGCGGCTGTCTCGGAGGCCACCGTGATGCTGGTAGGTGAATCGGGCACTGGCAAGGAGCGCTTTGCGCGCATGATCCATCTGGCTAGTAATCGCCGCGATAAACCGTTCGTCTGTATCAACAGCGCAGCGATCCCTGCCAACCTGCTGGAGAGCGAACTCTTTGGCCACGAGAAGGGTGCCTTCACCGGTGCCACGGCCAGCCGCGCCGGCAAGTTTGAAACGGCGTCAGGCGGCACGCTCTTTCTCGATGAGATAGGCGACATGCCACTCGACTTGCAAGCCAAGTTGTTGCGAGTACTGCAAGAAAAAGTGGTGCAGCGCTTGGGCAGTAATCACGAGATCAACGTCGATGTGCGCATCATCACCGCCACCAACAAACGTCTTGAAGAGGGGGTGAACAGTGGCGACTTCCGGCTCGATCTTTTTTATCGTCTGAATGTGATCCGGATTCAGTTGCCGCCGTTACGGCAACGCAAGGATGACATTGAGTTGTTGGCGCTCTATTTTCTCAACCGTTGTAACCAGCTGCACAAACGTAATGTTGTGTTGAATAACAATGCGCTGGACAAGCTGAAAGAGTATGAGTGGCCAGGCAATGTGCGGCAGCTGGAGAATGTCATCGAACGACTGGTGGTGATGAGTGATAACGAAGTGGTCGGTGACGACATTATCAGCGCCACACTGACCGACGAAGCGGGCATTGCGCTTGACGAAGCGGCCAACAGCACCGCTGTGGATGAGACGCCGCCGCTAAACATGAATTTCATCATGCGCCCCTACGTTAAAGTGCGGCCTGACGAGCGTGACGCCATCATCCGCGCCTTGCATCAGGCGCGTGGCAATAAAACCGTCGCCGCACAGGTGCTAGGCATGACGGCTCGGCAGCTGCACTATCGACTCAACAAACTCAGCATTAATGCGTGAAGCGAGTATCGGCAATTAATGGGTGTCGGGCAGCAGTGTTTTTATTTCGCCTTTTATCCAATCAATAAATACCCGGGTTCTGGCAGGCAGTTGACGTCCAGAGGGGTAGACCACATTGATGGGACGTGGTGGTGGCTGAAAGGATTCAAGCACCACTCGCAGCCGTTGTTGCTTGATATGCTCCTTCACCTGGTAAGAGAGGAACATGCCAAAACCGAGCCCGGCGAGGCAGGCATCGACCGTCGGAGCTACCTGATTGAACTCCAGATTACCGCTCACTGGTACGTTGAACGGTTTATTGTTTTCATGAAACGTCCACCAGGGGGCGCCTGCTCCTGAGAAGCGGATGCAGTTGGCCTGGAGCAGCGCTTTTGGGTGTTGTGGTTCGCCGTGGCGGTTCAGATAGTCTGGGCTGGCAACGACCACACGGCGCACCCTGCCCAGCGGTTGTGCGATCAGCGAAGAGTCCTCCAGCACACCAATCCGAATCCCCGCGTCAATATTCTCTTCCACTAGGTTCACCACCCGATCCAGCAAAATCAGATTGATCCGCAGCTTGTCGTATTTCTGCACAAAACGGGTCACGGCGGGGGCGATGTACATCTGCCCGAACTGAACCGGGGCGGTGAGCGTCAGTTGCCCGCTCGGTTCAACGATGTTGCTACTTAAGGCGGATTCAACTTCGTTAAGGGTGTTGAGCAGCTCGCGGCAGTTTTCGATGTAGTAGCGCCCCTCTTCAGTCAGCGACAGGCTGCGCGTGGTGCGATTAAAGAGGCGCACACTCAGGTGTGACTCCAGCGCCGCCAGGGTGCGCACCACGGAGGGCAACGAGGTATCCAGCGTCACTGCCGCTGCCGTCAGGCTACCCTGATCGGCAATCGTCACGACGGTCTGCATCGCTCTGAGCTTGTCCATGGGTTTATTATTCCATAAAACGGATGAGTGTTATTAATAATAGAGCATTTATTGCATATGTTGAAGGGGTAATAATCAACACGTCATCCAACACATATCATTAAGGAGCATCACCATGACCGTCAACCATCCTGCTCAAGCCATCCGTCTGCATCGCTTTTTTCTCTCGGGCCACAGCCATCGTGTTGAGTTGTTACTCTCGCTGCTCAAACTGCCCTATGAATTGATGGATATCGACCTCGTCAACAAGGCGCACAAACAGCCAGCGTTTCTGACCATGAACCCGTTCGGTCAGGTGCCGGTGATTGAGGATGGCGATATCACCGTGGCCGACTCCAATGCGATTCTGGTCTATCTGGCCAGCAAGTATGACGATGGCGCTTGGCTGCCACGCGATCCGGCAGGGGCGGCGGCGGTGCAGCGCTGGCTCTCCGTGGCGGCAGGCGAGCTTGCTTACGGTCCGGCCAAAGCCCGAGTGGTAAATTTATTCAAGCTTCCTGTTCAGGTGGATGAAGCCATTGCCTGCGGCCATGATCTATTTTCGATCATGGAGGGTGAGTTGAAAAAAACGCCGTATCTTACCGGTGCCACCCCCACCATCGCCGACATCGCCAACTACACCTACATTGCCCATGCGCCGGAGGGCAATGTCTCGCTTGAGCCCTACCCCCATCTGCGCCGTTGGCTGCAACGCATCGAAAATCTGCCGGGTTTCGTGCCGATGGAGCGGTCAGCGGTAGGCCTGGCAGGCTGAGATGAAAATGGCTGACGCAACGGAGAGTTTTCATGATGGCGAACGTGAGCTGCAACTGCGTGCCGGGTCACGAATGCAGCTTGAGGCGCAGGGGCCGCAACTGATTCGCGACTACCTGCCGGAACAACATCGAAGCTTCTTTGCGCAACTGCCGTTTGTCGTGGTTGGCGGCGTGGATCGGGAGGGGCAGCCGTGGGCATCGCTGCTCTGTAATCCACCGGGGTTTATAACGTCTCCCGATCCACGCCACTTGTCGATTGCGGCCCTGCCTATGGCGATGGACCCACTGCACCAGGCCTTGGCAGAGGGCGCCGGAGTCGCGCTGCTCGGCATCGAGCAGCAGACCCGCCGCCGCAATCGCCTGAATGGCGTGATAACGCGTCTCAGCCACATGGGGTTCAACGTCGAGGTAACACAGAGTTTCGGCAACTGCCCGAAATACATCCAGGCGCGCCAAGTCGAATATTGGCGGAGAGACGATATTCCCAACAGTGAATCTGCTACGGTACTAAATCAGGCCGCCCGGCGCATGATCGAACACGCCGACACCTTTTTTATCGCCACCGCCCACCCGCAGGCCAATGGCGGCCAGGTGCCATCAAGGGGAGTGGATGTATCACATCGTGGCGGCAAGCCTGGCTTTGTGAGAATTGATCAGGATGGCACCTTGTTTGTGCCTGACTTTAGCGGCAACCGCTTTTTCAACACACTGGGCAATCTCATGCTGAATCCGCGTGCTGGCCTGCTTTTTGTTGATTTCATAACAGGCGATCTGCTCTATCTCGCCACAGCAGTCGAGATTGTTTTTGACGGACCTGAACTGAGCGCTTTCGCAGGTGCAGAACGGTTGTTACGGTTCAGCGTGAGCGACGCCAGGCATGTGACTGCTGCCGTGCCGTTGCGCTGGCAGGTCACCGTACAACGGTCGCCATTTCTGGAGCAAACGGGGAGTTGGGAGGAGGTCTAATTATTTTTGCAGCGCAAAAATTTTGAAAAGCCTCCTCCCATTCTTACCTCGCCATCAACAGCAGCCGGCGCCTGGCACACAGCCGGGTTTGACGGCTTCAATCGTGGCGGAGACCACATAGTCAGTCACGTTATGGCCCGGCGCCCAGTCGCGGATGAACTCTTTCGACTCATCCTTGGGTTCGATGCGCACGTTGCTGAAACCGGCCGCCTTGATCATCTCTTCCAATTCTGTGATCAGTGAAGCATTACCCATACAGCCCGCAATCAAGGCTGGGTCGTTGCGCATCGCTTCGGGCAGTTCAACCGTGGCGACCACATCGGAGATGGCCAGCCGTCCGCCAGGCTTGAGTACGCGGAAGGTCTCCTTGAACACCTGTGCCTTGTTGGGCGAAAGGTTAATCACGCAGTTGGAGATAATGACATCGGCAGTGCCATCGGCAATGGGCAGATTCTCGATCTCGCCCAGGCGGAACTCAACGTTGTTATAGCCGCCCTTCACGGCGTTATTGCGCGCCTTGCTCACCATGTCTGGGGTCATGTCGATGCCGATGACCACCCCCTTTTCACCCACCTCGTGTGAGGCGAGAAAACAGTCGAAGCCGCCGCCAGAACCGAGATCAACCACCACCTCGCCAGGTTGCAGCGAGGCAATAGCACGTGGGTTGCCGCAGCCTAGCCCCATGTCCGCGCCGCTCGGCACCTTGGCCAGATCGTCATGGCTGTAACCGAGGCGGGTCGAGATCAAGGTATTGATGGCGCTGTCGTCGGAGACGCCGCAGCAGCTGCTCTCGATGCCAGTGCTCTCGCTGTTATTGCTGGCGTTGGCCACCTTGGCATAGGCGCTACGCACCTCTTGGCGGTGGTTGTCGTGGTCGGCGTGGTTGGGTTTATCGGCTTGGGGTGGGCAGCAGCTGTTGCTCATTATTTTCTCCAGTGAAGTTGTTAATAATAGCCCGTAGGATGTGGTTCACTATGTTTACCGCATCCTACGGCCCAGTTCATCCGTTTTCTTCGGATTTGAAAAAGATACTCAATTCGGCCAATACACTTGGCTCCAGCCAGCATTCGATAAACTTGCCGCGTCGTTCCATCTTGATCAGCCCGGCGCGATGCAACTCTTTAAGGTGATGGGAGAGGGTGGAAGGTGCAATCTCCAGCCCATTGCCCAGCTCGCCAACACAAAAACGTGTCGCCTCATCCAGCCCGCAGTGGGTTCCCGGCGCGCAGCAGTCCATCAGCCGCTGGAACAGCGCCAGCCGGTGCGGGTTGCTCAGCGCCTTGAACATGGTGGCTAGGGTGTTTGTTTTATAGTTCGACATATTTCGAATTATTGGCAGGGCTCGTTTTGTTAGTCAAGCCTAATTTTCGATCATGCGTCAGCGCGGCTTGTTTATACGGAAGTTAATGGTTATTATCAAAATTCGTTAACTCAAGATAACCTTATTATATTCATGGATCCAAGACGCAACCCCTTCGCCCCTGGCGCGGGCACGCCGCCGCCAGAACTGGCCGGACGTGACGAAATTCTGGAGCGTGCCGCCATCGCCCTGGACCGCATCTGCGCCGGACGCGCCGCCCGCAGCGTGGTGCTCTACGGTCTGCGTGGCGCGGGCAAAACGGTACTGCTGCAACGGATTCGCCAGACGGCGGAGCAGCAGGGATTGATGGCGGTGGGGATCGAGGCGCCGGAGGATCGCTCCCTGCCCGCCATCCTCGGCCCGGCGCTGCGCGCCACCCTGATTCGCCTGAGTCGCGGCGAAGCAGCTAAAAAAGCGCTGAAAAAGGCCTTTGGCGCTTTGGCCGGTTTTGTCAAAGCCGCCAAGCTCAAGTATCAGGATGTCGAATTCAGCGTCGAGTTCGAACACCAGCCGGGGCTGGCCGACAGCGGCGATTTGGAGATAGACCTCACCGACCTGCTTGCCAGCCTTGGCGAGGTGGCGGCGGAGCGCAAGACGGCCGTGGTGCTCATCATCGACGAGCTGCAATACATCCCCGAGGCGCAGCTGGCGGCTTTGATCAGCGCCCTGCACCGCACCAGCCAAATGCAGTTGCCCATCACCCTCGTGGCGGCCGGTCTGCCGCAGCTGCTGGGGCAGATGGGGCGCGCCAAGTCCTACGCCGAACGGCTGTTTGAATTTATCCCCATTGGCCCGCTTGAACCCGACTCGGCACGTCAGGCGTTAAGCGTTCCGGTGCAGCAGGAGGAGGCCGAGTTCAGCGACGCGGCGCTCACCGAGATCATCGAACGTACCGCAGGCTACCCCTACTTTCTGCAGGAGTGGGGTAAACACGCCTGGAGCGAGGCGGCGGATTCCCCCATCACCCTCGCCGACGTGCAGCGTGCCACCGAGGTAGCGCTGGCCGAACTGGACGCCAGCTTCTTCCGCGTCCGCTTCGACCGTCTCACCCCGGCGGAAAAACGCTACATGCGCGCCATGGCCGAACTCGGCCCCAGCCCGCACCGCTCCGGCGACGTCGCTGCCGTGCTCGGCAAAAAGCCCTCCGCCGTCGCCCCGGTGCGCAGCCGCTTGATCGAAAAGGGAATGGTTTACAGCCCCGCCCACGGTGACACCGCCTTCACCGTGCCGCTATTTGATGGGTTTATGAAGCGGACGATGCTGGAGCTGAGTATTACCTGATACGGTATTTTGGTAGGTCGGTCAAACCATAATAAGGGATGGGGGCGTGACTGCCCCCCGTCGTCCATCGTGATCACTATTTATAAGTGGCGTTTCCCCTTAAACCTGACGACGACCCACAAGCCAGCGCCCCGCCGCACGATGGTTGCGCGCTGATGCAGGGCCATGGCGCAACAATCCACCCAGCAACAACAGCAGCAGTGAGGCAAAACCCATTGCACCACCACCGCCACCAGTGGCGGGGGGCTTGATGGTGATGCTGGCGGAATAGACCACAGAGTCATTGCCCGCGCCATCGCTAAAACGGACGTAGACGGTTTTAGGACCACTGCCGGCAGAGAGCGCCCAGACTTTGCTACTGGCAAAACGCTCGGCCGTTGACCAGATCGCTTGGTCGTTGGAAAACTGCATGGTGGCGCAGAAGCCGCTATCGCTACAGGTCAGCGACAGGGTGACTTCGGTGAGCGCGGTTTCGGTGGCGCCGCCAGCGATGTTGAGGGTGCCGACGGGTGACGAGACATCCCAGCGAGTGATCAATTGCGGTGTCTCTTTCCAGGGGGGGGTATGGCCAAACCCCCAGGCCCAGAGGGTGCCATCGGTTTTGATTGCTACGGTGTGAGATCCCCCCGCTGTGATAGCTTGCCAGTTGCTGGCGGCACCGATCTGCACCGGGCTGTTTTTGATAAGGGTGCTGCCATCACCGAGCTGGCCAGACCAGTTGCCCCCCCAGGACCAGAGAGTGCCGTCGGTTTTGAGTGCTACGGTGTGATAACTCCCCGCTGTGATTGTCTGCCAATTGTTGGCTGTGCCGATTTGGATCGGCGTCTTTTGGTTTGTGGTACTGCCATTGCCTAGCCGGCCAGAATGGCCAAACCCCCAGGCCCAGAGGGTGCCATCGGTTTTGATCGCCAGTGTGTGAGCGTCCCCCGATGTGACGGTACGCCAATCGCTGGCCATGCCGATTTGTTGGATTGGTGTATTTAGGTCTGTGATGCTGCTGCCGTTGCCCAGCTGGCTAAACCAGTTGCCCCCCGAGGCCCAGAGGGTGCCGTCGGTTTTGAGCGCTACGGTATGATTACCTCCCGCTGTGACGGTACGCCAGTTACTGGCGGTGCCGATTTGGATCGGTGTGTTTTGGTCTGTGGTGTTGCCATTGCCCAGCTGGCTAGACCTGTTATAACCCCAGGCCCAGAGGGTGCCGTCGGTTTTGATCGCCAGTGTGTGATAGCTCCCCGCTGTTGCGGTACGCCAATCGCTGGCTGTGCCTATCTGGGTCGGTGCATTTGCATTTGTGGTACTACCATTGCCCAGCTGGCCATACCCATTACCGCCCCATGCCCAGAGGGTGCCGTCGGTTTTGAGCGCTACGGTGTGATAGCCCTCCGCTGTGATGGATTGCCAGTTAGTGGCGGTGCCGATTTGGGTGGGTGTGTTTTCATTTGTGGTGCTGCCATTGCTCAGCTGGCCAACCCCGTTACCGCCCCATGCCCAGAGTGTGCCGTCGATTTTGATCGCTATGGTGTGAGATTCCCCCGCCGCGATTGTTAGCCAGTTACTGGCGGAGCCGATCTGGATCGGCGTGTTTTCATCTGCGGTGCTGCCATTGCCCAGCTGGCCAGATTCGTTATCGCCCCAGGCCCAGAGGGTACCGTCGGTTTTGAGCGCTACGGTGTGGTCACTCCCCGCTGTGGCTGCCTGCCAGTTGTTGGCTGTGCCGATATGGGTCGGTGTATTTGTGCCTGCGATGCTGCCATTGTCTAGCTCTTCGTTATTCCCCCATACCCAGAGGGTGCCGTCGGTCTTGAGCGCGATGGTGTGATATTCCCCCGCTGAGACTGTCTGCCAGTTGCTGGCCGTGCCGATCTGAGTCGGTGTATATGTACTTGTGTTGCTGTCATCGCCCAGTTGGCCATAGTAGTTATAGCCCCAGGCCCAGAGGGTGCCGTCGGTTTTGAGCGCTACGGTGTGAGATTCCCCCGCTGAGACTGTCTGCCAGTGGCTGGCGGTGCCGATCTGGATCGGTGTATTTTGGTCTGCGGTGCTGCCATTGCCCAGCTGGCCGTACTCGTTATAGCCCCAGGCCCAGAGGGTGCCGTTGGTTTTGAGTGCGATGGTGTGATATTTCCCCGCTGTGATTGTTTGCCAATCGCTGGCCGTGCCGATTTGGGTCGGTGTATTTGCGTCTGTGGTGCTGCCATTGCCCAGCTGACCGTTCCAGTTGGCTCCCCAGCCCCAGAGGGTGCCGTCGGTTTTGATCGCTACAGTGTGTTCACTCCCCGCTGTGATCGTCTGCCAGTTGTTGGCCGTGCCGATCTGCACTGGGCTGTTTTTGTTAAGGTCGCTGCCATCGCCCAGCTGGCCAACTTCGTTATCGCCCCAGGCCCAGAGGGCGCCGTCAGTCTTGATTGCTACGGTGTAAGAGTCCCCGGCCGAGACGGTTTGTCAATCGCTGGTCGTGCCGATCTGGGTCGGTATGTTTCTGTTTATAGCGGTGTCATCGCCCAGCTGGCCTTCCTCGTTATCGCCCCAGGCCCAGAGGGTGCCGTCACTCTTGATCATAACGGAGTGGTTGCTACCCGCCGCAACCACGGGTGTGACATCCGCCTGTGCGGCGCTGAGCGGGATCAGTAGATAAACCAAACCGAGAACAGCGGCGACAGTGGTTTGCCATAGGCGGGATGTTTTCATAAATACCTCAAGACTTCGGGGACTGCATTTAACGTGGGTTGTCGGGACGTTCAGCGTAGTTGGGGCCATAAGGTATATAAGGTGGTGGTGGGTGTCAATTGGACGTGCCGGTCTGGCGGTGCGGTTATTGGGATGGGTGGGACGGGGAAGGGGTGTTGCCTTTCTCATTCGCCCCCCGTCCTTTAATCAAGTAAAATGCCGCCTTTCTCCAATTCAGAGTTCTAGGAATCCTCGATGCTTCAACTGCGCGGTAATCCAGCCTTATCTACTTTTCGTCTGCAAAAGTTGAGCGATGCCCTCCAGGCTTTGGTGCCGGGGATGGATCATCTTTATGCTGAGTTTGTCCATTTTGTTGATTTGGAGCAGCGGCTTGGTGTGGAGGAGGCGTTGCTGAAGCGCCTGCTGGAGTATGGTCCAAAAATGCAGAGTGAACTGCCCGAAGGGGCGTTGTTGTTGGTGGTGCCACGGCCGGGCACGATTTCGCCGTGGGCTTCGAAGGCGACTGATATCGCCCACAATTGCGGTTTGAACACGGTACATCGTATTGAACGTGGTATTGCCTACTACGTGCGCATGGCGGATGGCGGCAAGCTGAATGACGATGAGCGTAACCTGATCAAACCGTTGCTGCATGACCGCATGATTGAGACGGTGTTTTGCTGCATGGATGAGGCTGAGGGGCTGTTTCAGCATGAGGAGCCTCGGCCGCTGCGTAGTGTGGATATCCTCGGCGGTGGACGTGATGCACTGGTGGCGGCCAATCGTGATTGGGGGTTGGCGCTGGCGGCGGATGAGATTGACTATCTGGTGGAGAACTTCAGCGCTCTGGGGCGCAACCCCAACGACATCGAGCTGATGATGTTTGCCCAGGCTAACTCGGAACATTGCCGTCATAAGATTTTTAATGCTGATTGGATTATCGACGGTAAAGCGCAGCCGAAGTCGCTGTTTAAGATGATCCGCAATACTCACGAGCTGCATTCTGACGGCGTGTTGACGGCTTATTCTGACAACTCATCGGTGATTGAGGGGTTCACGGCGGGCCGTTTTTATCCTGACCCGGTGACGGGTCAGTACGGTTATAACGAGCAGGAGATCGCTATCCTGATGAAGGTGGAGACCCACAACCATCCGACGGCGATTTCACCTTTTCCCGGTGCGGCGACCGGCTCTGGTGGCGAGATCCGCGACGAGGGGGCGACGGGCCGTGGTTCTAAACCGAAGGCTGGTTTGAGCGGTTTTAGCGTCTCGAATCTGCGTATTCCCGGTGCTGAGCAGCCCTGGGAGACCGACCACGGCAAGCCGGGCCGTATCGTCTCGGCGCTGGATATCATGATTGATGGTCCGCTGGGGTCTGCTGCCTTCAATAACGAATTTGGCCGTCCCAACATTTGCGGTTACTTCCGTACCTTTGAGGAGACGGTGTTTGGCCCCAATGGCAGTGAGGTGCGTGGTTACCACAAGCCGATCATGCTTGCGGGTGGCCTTGGCAACATCAGTGTTGATCATGTGAAGAAGCAGGTTATCCCCGTTGGCGCGCAGTTGGTGGTGCTGGGGGGGCCGGCGATGTTGATCGGTTTGGGTGGTGGTGCGGCGTCGTCGATGGCGACTGGCTCATCGGCAGAGGATCTCGACTTTGCTTCGGTACAGCGTGGTAACCCGGAGATGGAGCGCCGTTGCCAAGAGGTGATTGACCGCTGTTGGCAGTTGGGCAGTGAGAATCCCATTGTTTCGATCCATGATGTTGGCGCGGGAGGTTTGTCGAATGCGATGCCGGAGCTGGCCAACGATGCGGGGCGTGGTGCTAAGTTTGA
>JAYUTP010000097.1:0-8534 GCA_043755075.1 Tenderia sp. (SeqCode) | reverse complement strand
AAACACGGTCTGCCGAACATTCAGCGACCATGGCACCATTTTAACACATTCTATAAAAACCAATAAAAAGCCAATAATCAAAGAGTTATACAGATCTCGCCAATCAATGGGAAGCAGCCTTTTGCTTCGCAAAGAATATCAAAAAAACACTTGCAACAGTATTCTCAGTGGATTTAGTTACAAACGCAGCAGCTTCCAAACCCGCTCGTCCAGCCTCGTCAAGCCACGCTGACGAAAACGGGCATTGTCATCAAGCGTGGCAAACGATGCCAGTGCTTGCACCTCAAAATAAGGTGTATAGAGCTGGTGAACCTCCGTTGCTGAAACAGAGAATGGGGGGCCATTCATCTCCTGTTGCGGATACTCCATGGTCACCAGCAACATCTGCGTCCCACTCGGCAGCAGCCGCGCCATCTGCTCCACATAGTCGGGACGCATCTCCTCCGGCAGGGCAATCAGCGCCGCGCGATCAAAAACCACCGCCACCCCCGTCAGCGCCTCAGGAGTGAGATGAAAATAGTCTCCCACCAGCAGCTGAATACCATCGCCCTGAAAATCGATGAAGGAACCGGAGGGCTGACGACAACACTCCAGCGCGTTCTCCTGCCAGAAGGCTTCAACCGCCTGTTCACTCAACTCAATCCCGACCACCTCATGCCCCTGCTGCCGCAACCAAAGCATATCCAGACTCTTACCACAGAGCGGCACAAAGACCCGCTCCACGCCGGTGAGGCTGAGTTGCGGCCAATATTGAGTCAGATAACGATTGATTTGCGGCTGATGGAATCCGATCTCGCCACGCTGCCAGCGCTCCTGCCAGAACTCTTGCTTCATGCTGCTTACTCCTCAAATTCCACTGGGCATCTTGCGCCATCCACGTGCGCACAGCGCATCCTACATCAACAATTACATCAGAACGGGAGGATGTTTATTGTGGGAGCGGCATTCCTGCCGCGGCCACATTGGTCTAAGAGGTGTGGCAAAAAATCACCCCTGCGTTCCATCCACATTCCGTTGCAACCACATCTCCAGCAGCGCCAGATGCCAAAGCTTGCTACCTTGCAATCTTGTGAAATAACTCTCCGGTGCGGCGAGCAATTTTTCTACATAGGCGCGATTGAAGATGCCGCGTTGGCGGCAGGCGTGTGAATCGAGCGTGGCACGCATCATTTCCAAAAATTCACCGCTCACATATTTCAATGCGGGCATGGGGAAGTAGCCTTTGGGGCGGTCAATTACTTTGGCTGGTAAATTTTTGCGGGCGATCTGTTTGAGGATCTGTTTGCCGCCGGAGTCAAGTTTGAGATTGGGCGGCAGTTGCGCGGCGAGTTCAATCAATTGATGATCGAGGAACGGAACGCGCGCCTCCAGCCCCCAGGCCATGGTCATGTTGTCGACCCGTTTCACTGGATCGTCGGTGATGAGCATGGTGGTGTCCATGCGCAGCACCTGGTCGATGAACTCATCAGCCTCAGGTTCGGCAAGGCGTGCCGCTACCAGCTCGCCGCTGTAGTCGACACTGCGATAGGCGGCGGTGACTGTTTCAAGATACTCATCATGATCGCGATCAAAGTAGTGGCGGCGGAAGCGCTCGACGGCACTGCCTTGTGTTTCAGCGACCATTTTGGGATACCAGAAGTAACCGCCGAAGACTTCGTCGGCCCCTTGCCCACTCAGCACCACCTTCACCTCTTTGGCGACTGCCTCTGACAATAGATAAAAGGCGACCGCATCCTGCCCCACCATCGGCTCGGCCATGTTATCGATCGCTTCTGGCAGGCGTTTCAACACTTCGCTGTTGGCGATGTGGTACTGGTGGTGGTGAGTACCAAAGTGCTGCGCGACCGCATCGGAGTATTCAAATTCGTTGCCACGTTCATCGGGGTGATCTTCAAAACCGATGGAGAAAGTGAGGATATTTTTTACCCCCTGCTCTGCCAACAGCCCCACCAGCAGGCTTGAATCGAGCCCGCCAGAGAGCAGCACCCCCACCGGCACATCGGCGCTGTCGTAACGGCGCTTGACGGCATTGGTGAGTGAGTCGTGAATCAGTTGCTGCCACTCCGCTTCACTGCGCGGCTGCGCCGGGCGTTGTGCGGACAGATGCCAATATTGACGTATCGTCACCTTACCATGCAGGTCGATGGTCATAGTGGTGGCGGGCGCCAATTTGCGAATACCTTTTAAAATCGTGCGCGGCGCGGGCACCACAGCGTGCAGTGTGAGTTGATGATGCAACGCGACAGGATCAATTGCGGTATTAACACCACCCGCCGCCAGCAGCGCCTGAATATTGGAGGCAAAGCGGAAGAAGTTTTCAGTCTGCGCAAAATAGAACGGCTTGATACCGAGACGATCGCGGGCGCAGAAGAGCTGCTGCTGTTTGCGATCCCAAATGGCAAAGGCAAACATGCCACTGAATCGTTCGACACACTGCTCGCCCCACTGCGCATAGCCGCGCAGAATCACCTCGGTATCGCCCGTGCTGATGAAGTGGTGGCCGAGCTGCTGCAACTCGGCGCGCAGAGCCTGGTAGTTGTAGATGGTGCCATTGAAGACCAGCGCCAGACCCAGCACCGCATCCACCATGGGTTGCGCGGCATGATTGGAGAGATCAATGACGGAGAGACGACGATGGCCAAATGCCACAGGGCCATCAAAATAGCTCCCCTCTGCATCAGGGCCACGGCGCACCAAGCGCGCCTTCATCCGTTCAATAATAATGGGCTCGGGAGTCTTCCCATCGAATCTTATTTCACCAGTAATACCGCACATGGGGGAAATTTCCTGTGGAGGTTTTTGTAGGGTGAGCACGTTGTTTATGTCCACACAGTGCATCTTGCTGTGTTTTTACAACTGTCCAAACCTTAAAGCAATAGCATTAATATGGAAATAAGCTTTCCCTGTATCTACATGCTACATATTGACTAATGCGAAGCTATTATCTTTAATGTCACTGTTCGTTCAACTACGATTACATAGAGGTAACGTTATGAAAGCTAGACATATGGCATTAGCTACCGCCATCGCTCTTTTCGCCACAGGGACGGCTATGGCACAAACGATTTCCAGTAATACCAACTCAAACACCAATACAAATAATGGTGCCAATATTTCGCAAAACATCGGCAACAGCTCGTTCACTTTTTCGAACGGCGGCGTTTCGATCAATCAAAATATATCCAACAATTCATTTTTTCAGTGCTTCAGTTTTGCATCCAGCTTGATGTGGATAGTCCAGACTATTCAGGGTGACTCGTTTAACCAGTCGTTTAATTTTGGGGCACCATCAGATCCCTTTGTTGATCCCTGTCTCTAATTTTTTCTTATAACCTTAAATCACGCCCGGACAGCCTTTGGTTGTTCCGGGTTTTTTATTGAGCATGAGAAAATAGCCTTGTGGCGATAGTTCCGCGAGGGCACAAACAACGTGCCCAGAGCCTGCCCCACGTAGTGCTTTGGGCAAGCACTTTGGGTACGTAGTGTTTTGGGCACCCTACATCTAGCCCCGGCGCCAGGTTGTCCCACCCGCGCCATCTTCCAAAATAATCTTCTGCATTTGCAGCTCATCGCGGATGCGGTCAGCCTCTGCCCAGTTTTTATTTTTGCGGGCGTCGAGCCGTTGCTGGATCAGTGAATCAATTTCGGCATCACTCAATCCACCACGCTGCACGCCACCTTTCAGAAAGGCATCGGCATCATCCTGCAGCAGGCCAAGCACACCACCGAGGTATTTGAGTTGGCCTGCCAGTTGTGCGGCACTTTCGGCATCATTTTCGACCTTGGCCTTGTTAAGGGCGTTGGCAATTTCAAACAACACGGTCAGCGCTTCGACGGTGTTGAAGTCGTCATCCATCGCAGTGCGGAAGCGTGCTTCATATTCACCTCCGTTCTGCACGGCCACGGCATCGACACCGCGCAGTGCGGTGTAGAAGCGTTCGAGCGCTGACTTGGCGCCGTCGAGATTTTGATCTGAATAATTAAGCGGGCTGCGGTAGTGGCTGGCGAGGATGAAGTAGCGGATCACTTCGGCGGCATACTCTTTCAGCACTTCACGCAGGGTGAAGAAGTTGTTCAGCGATTTGGACATCTTCTCTTCGTTGATCTGAACAAAGCCGTTGTGCATCCAGACGTTGACAAATTTGCAGCCGGTGGCGGCTTCTGACTGGGCGATTTCGTTTTCGTGGTGCGGGAACTGGAGATCGAGTCCGCCGCCGTGGATATCGAAGTGGTGGCCGAGACAATCAGCCGCCATCGCGGAACATTCAATGTGCCAGCCCGGACGACCCGCGCCCCAGGGTGATGGCCAGCTTGGCTCGTCGGGTTTGGCGGCTTTCCAAAGCACGAAGTCCATCGGGTCATCTTTCACCTCATCGATGGCGACACGTTCACCAGCGCGCAGATCTTCGAGCTTTTTGCCGGAGAGTTTGCCGTAGCCTTCGAACTTGCTGATGTCGTAATAGACATCGCCGTTGCTGGCGAGATAGGCGTAGCCCTTGTCGATGAGCGTGACGATCATGGCGGTGATCAGATCGATGGAGGTGGTGGCCTTGGGCTCTTGATCCGGCGGCAACACGCCGAGGGCGGCGGAATCTTGGTGCATGGCGTCGATGAAACGTTGAGTGAGCACTGCCATCGGCTCGCCGTTTTCCTTGGCGCGTTTGATAATTTTATCGTCGATGTCGGTGATGTTACGCACATAGTTGACCTGATAGCCGCTGTGGCGCAAATAGCGAACCACCATGTCGAAGACGACCATAACGCGGGCGTGGCCGATATGGCAATAGTCATACACCGTCATGCCGCAGACGTAGAGGCCGACCTTACCGGGGGCGATGGGGATAAAGGTCTCTTTCTGGCGGGTGAGATTGTTGTGGATCTTCAGCATCGGGTGTCCTGCGGCTCTTATGGCAAAAACGAAGGCGGCTATTGTAGCCAACCCCATCCTCTGACGCTAACTTAGCGTGACCATGACAGCCACCGATCAAACCGATATGATGGTCGGCCATAATTCTCCACACACTAAGGACTGCCGCGATGAGAAAACTGTTCCAAACCCTGATTCTGGCCAGCGTAGCCGCCTTTTCAGCCATCACCGCCAATGCGGCCAACGACAACCCACGCGTCCTGTTGCAGACCAATATGGGCAATATCACGGTTGAACTGGATGCCAAGGCGGCACCCAACAGCGTGGCCAACTTCATCAAATATGTAGAGGATGGCACCTACAATGGCACCATTTTTCACCGCGTGATCAGCGACTTCATGATCCAGGGCGGCGGCTTTACTCCTGACTACAACCAGAAGAAAACCCGCGCCCAGATCAAAAACGAGGCTAACAACGGCCTGAAAAATGTGCGCGGCAGCATTGCCATGGCCCGCACCAACGAACCGCACTCCGCCACCACCCAGTTCTTCATCAATACTGTGGATAACGGCTTCCTCGACCACACCGCTCCCTCTATGCAGGGCTGGGGCTATGCCGTGTTTGGCAAGGTAGTGGAAGGGATGGATACCGTCGACAAAATCCGCACGGTGACGACTGGCGCTGCTGGCCCTTTCCCGAGTGATGTACCGAAGGAAAAGGTGATTATCAATAAAGCGATTGTGGTTGTTGGTAAGAAATAGCACACAAGGGCACTTCTATTTAATTCTATTTTCACCAACGTCCACTCAATTATAAAGCGGTTAGTTGTGACTAGACTTGAGCGGCAAAAAGCAATTATATAAAGGTGCCTTCAATAGCACCTTCCCCTTCCTAGGGGGAGGGTTGGGATGGGGGTAGAAGTTTAACGTATGTGCCGACCCTCAACATGCCACCCTTCCCCTACGAGAGGGAAGGAATATCGAGCCAACCATGACCACCCTCTTCATCGCCGACATCCACCTGGGTAATGAACACCCGGAGATCAGCCAACGCTTTTGCGACTTTCTGCGCAACAAGGCGCGCAGCGCCGAGGCACTCTACATCCTGGGCGATCTGTTCGAGGTCTGGATTGGTGATGATGGCGTTCAGCCAGAACATGAAGCGGCCATCGCCGCACTACGCCACCTAACCCACCATGGCGTGCCGGTGTATGTGATGCACGGCAACCGTGATTTTTTGCTCGGCAAACAGTTCGAGGCGCTGACTGGCTGCACCCTGATCGACGATCCCATCGTCATCAATCTTTACCACACGCCAACGCTGCTGATGCACGGCGACAGCCTCTGCACCGACGACCACGAATATCTCCAGTTCCGCAGCCAGATGCGCAACAGCGAGTGGCAGCAACAATTCCTGTCTCAAAGCGTTGAGCAACGTGCAGCGATTGCCCGCCACTATCGTGAAGAGAGCCGCAAGCGCAGCCAGGGCAAGGCGCTGGAGATAATGGATGTGAACGCTGAGGCGGTGATCGACATCATGGAGCGTTATGGCGTGGCGCGGCTGATCCATGGCCACACTCACCGCCCAGCAGTGCATGAGCTGATGGTTGATTACCATGCCGCGCAACGCATCGTGCTGGGAGACTGGTATGAGCAGCAGAGCGTGCTGAGGTGCGATGGGAGCGGTTGCCGACTCTCAAATCTTGAACCGAAATAGCTCTTGTGGGAGCGGCAGAGCCTGCCACTCCCACAACGAAGGATCATAAATGGGTTCAAATCCCATTCCGCAACATCAGTCCCTCCGGATACGGCGCTAGGTAATGTTGCCGTTGCAGATACTCTTCCGGATGTCTGCCAAGGTGATGTTTGAGCAGTGTCACCGGCACCACCAGCGGTAACTCCCCCTGACGATATGACTCAATCAGCGTTAACAGCTCCTGCTTTTCCCGCGCGACAATCTGGCGTTTAAGATAGCCCATCAGGTGCATCAGCACGTTGCTGTGGCGGCCACGGCTGGCGAGCTGTTGCAGCGCCGCCATCAGCGCCGGGAAGTAGCGCTGCGCCAACAACTCCAGATCAGCGCTGCCCGCCTCCGCCACCCTCTGCCCAAGTTGGCGGTAAACAACTGAGCCGCGCGCCATCAGCATGTATTTGTGGCGGGTGTGAAACTCCACCAGCCGTGCCGGGGTGAGGCCACCCTCCAGCAATTGCCACCAGCGCTGGCAGACGAAGAGCCGTTCGATGAAGTTTTCACGCAGGGCGGGATCGTTCAAGCGCCCCTCCTCCTCCACCGGCAGCCAGGGGTGGGCGGCCATCACCTCGCGGCTGAAGAGGCCCGCGCCGCTCTTCACCGGAATGCCGGACTCGCCATAAACACGCACCCGTTCCATGCCGCAGCTGGGGGAATCCTTTTTGACGATGAGGCCGCAGAGCCGCTCCGGCCCGGCGAGCAGCTGCGCCGCTTGTTCACGACCATACGCCCGCAACGGCACGCTGTAGTCATGGCCATCGCGGTTACCGATGGCGCGTGGCTCCGCCGCTTCACCCACCAGCCGCAAGGCCTGGCGCGGCGTGCCGAGGCCAATCGCCAGCTCCGGGCAGAGCGGCACAAAGTCGATGAAGCGCCCCAGGGTCTCCGTCAGCAACGGCGCCTGTTTGTGGCCGCCATCAAAGCGCACCGGCTGCCCCAGCAGGCAGGCGCTCACCGCCACTTTTAGGCGCGGCGGGCTCATAACAGCTTCTCGATGGCGGCGACGATATCTTTGCCCAGCGGCTCACTGCGACTGGAATAATTGGCCACCAGCTTGCCGTCGCGGTCGATCAGATATTTATGGAAGTTCCACTCAGGATAACCGCCACCCGCCGCCGCCAGCGCCTTGAAAAGTGGATCGCTGGTGCCGACGGCGACGCTGCTCTTTTCAAACATCGGGAACTTCACCCCTTAGGTCAGGCGGCAGAAGCTCTCGATCTGTTCTGAGCTGCCCGGCTCCTGCCCGGCAAAATCGTTGGAGGGGAACCCCAGCACTACCAGACCACGCGCTTGATAGCGCTTATAAAGCTCCTCCAGCCCATCATATTGATAGGTGTAGCCACACTTGCTGGCGGTGTTGACCATCAGGATCACCTTACCCTGGTACTGCTGGCAGAGGTTGACCGGCTGCTCCTTTTTGGCCAGCGGCTGACGTTCGAAGTTGAGCAGCGGCGAGCACTCCGCCAGAGCGGCGTCCGGCAGAAAGGCAGCCAGGGAGAGGACTAACAACATCGGCGAGAGGATTTTTTTTCATCATGGCCAGGCTCCTTAATTAACTTATACAAATTTTGTACAACTAACGTATCGATACCCTTTGACGATATTTAATACGGCAGATAAGCTAACGTCAATAGCTATACAATAGTTATATTTTCACACAAGGACAAGCCCTTGAACAACATGGAACCGCAAGAGAGTGAGGATGGCCTCTTCCCCATCCGCACCGTCTCCAGCCTCACCGGCGTCAACTCCGTCACCCTGCGCGCCTGGGAGCGCCGTTACGGCCTGCTCCAGCCGCTGCGCACTGCCAAGGGCCATCGTCTCTATCGCCAGGCCGACATCGACCGGGTCAACCGGGTGGTGGAGATGCTCAACAAGGGAGTAGCCATCAGTCAGGCGAAGGCCCATCTGGAGAGCC
>JAYUTP010000096.1:0-9464 GCA_043755075.1 Tenderia sp. (SeqCode) | reverse complement strand
ACAAACAGCAGGCGGGTACTTGAAGTGGGGGTGTCCGTTATTGACAGTGCACCTCATTTATAAATAGTAGAGTTTAAGCTGACTCATCGCCCGGTTGATCTGCTGCAACTTCAGTTTTTCACCACCACGATCGGGGTGATGCTCCATCACCAGACGGCGATACTGCGCCCGGATCTCATCGTAACTGACCGGGTCCGCCAAGCCGAGGTTCTCCAGCGCTTGAGTACGGGCATCAGCGGCCACATAACGCTGCCAAAAGCGGTTGAGCAGGCTAGCTATTTCTGCAGCAGTGGCCATCTTTAGGTTGATCAAATCGAGATAGTAGTCACGTAGCGGGTCATGACGTGCCGGAACAGTAGCGTTACTGCCAGCCATCGGTAGTAGCGCTATTTCAAGGCAGTGGATTTTGACATCAACAGGATCATCCGCAATCAGTAGCTTGTCGCGCAGACGATAGAGGCAGTGGAACAGCAGGAAGTGGCACTGAAATAGGGTTAGGTCGGAGTCATAAACACCCTGCTCGCCGCCCATCTGCTGCTGCGCCTCCAGCGCCTTTAACAGCTCATACTCACTGATGCCAGCGGGATACTGTTGCAGGATGTCGTAAATCGACAACTGCAACAGGCCGATATGCTCCTCCAGATCAGCGCTGGGCATCAAACACACCCATGCTCAAGTTACTTTTCAGTTTTATGCTCATGGGTATGATCGGGCCCATCGTCATGACTATGGCCGTGAGGATCGTTGTGATCATGGGTATGGCCATCCTCGCCATGATGATGGTGGTGCTCTTGGCCGTTAATCACCGGTTTACCAATCGCCGTTACTTTTAGGCTCTTGTGAATATGCTGATTGGCGACATCGGTATTCAGATGTTCGTGTTCATGGGGATGAAAGTGAATATGAACATGCTCATGACCATCAGGGCCATGGGCGTGACGATGGGCATGGAGAAAGCTGGCGATGATGCGTTTGTGTTCATCATCCATCTTGCCGCTGCTGAGTTTCTCATGCAACAGTTCGTGGGTCATCAGTGCCAGTGGCAGTTCGAGATGATTCGTCTCCAGCAACTTACGGTCATAAAGAATCTCGGAGGCCTTGCCATCGGCAACAAAATGGCCATCGGTCAGCACCAAGCAACGGTCACACACATCCAAAGCGATATCCAGGTCATGGGTACAAAGCAGAATGGTCTTGTCGGACTTGGCCAACCATTGGATCAACTTGCGGCGATTGAGTGGATCCATGTTGGTAGAAGGCTCGTCGAACACCAGAATATCGGGCTGGTATGAGAGCACTGTGGCCATGGCCAGACGTTTGCGCTCACCAAAGGAGAGGTGGAACGAGGAGCGCTGTTCAAAACCGATAAGCCCGACAGTGTCGAGCGCCTCAGCAACACGAGCCTCAATTTCATGTTTGGGGAGACCAAGATTCAGTGGCCCGAAGGCGACATCATCAAACACCGTCGGACAGAAGAGTTGGTCATCGGGGTCTTGAAAAACAATTCCCACCTTACGGCGAATCGCCTTGAGGTTCTCTTTTTTAACCTCCTGGCCAGCGATCAGCACCCGCCCCTGGGTGGCAAGGGCTACGCCATTGAGTAGGCTCATAAAGGTGGACTTACCTGCCCCGTTGGGCCCAATCAGTGCAACCTTCTCACCTTGGCGGATGTTGCAGTTGGCACCCTTTAGTACCTTGTGACCGTCGGGATAGGAGAAGTGGACGTTTTCAACCTGGATGGCGTATTCATTACTCATTATTGTTACTCCTAATACCAGGACTGCTCGGCCACTTGGAACAGGCCCGCCAGATCACTGCTCAACAGGGCAATCGCAACCGCAATCACCAACCCCCCTTTCACAAAATCCTTGGGGACTGCATTGAACTCCAGCAGCGTATGAAACTCGCCTTGATACCCTTTTGAGAGCATCGCTTTATAGATACGTTCGGTGCGTTCAAAGCTACGGATCAACAGGGTACCGACAAAGCCACCCATCACCTTGAGCGTATAGAGGTTGGGGCCTTTGATGAAGCCACGCGCCTTCATGGCCGTGTCCATGCGCTGCATCTCCGCCATGAAGAGGAAGATGTAGCGGTAAGTAAACAACATCATCTGTACCATCACTGGCGGGCACTTCAACCTTTGTAAGGCAATCATCGCAATATCAAAACGGACTGAGCCAAAGATTGTGATAGCGATCATTATAATCACCATGGACTTGACGACAACCAGCAGCGCCAGACGCACACCTTCCATAGCGAAGGGAATACCAAGAAAGTGGAGGGTTGTGGTGCCAGGATAGGTCACCGGCAGTAGGATGAAAAACGGTAGCAGGAAGAGCACTATCCACTTCGCCGTCTGGGCCACAAATCCTATAGGAATACGGGAAAACAGCAGTAACACCGTGGCAACTATAAACGCGGCCAGTACCATCGGAATCGTCTTGAGCAGCGCAGTGGCAAAGATGAACGCCATCAACGATGCTAGCTTAACGCGTGGATCCCAGCGCTGAACTGAAGAGGTCACATGGGCGTGGCGATCAATATCAAGAGGCATAGCAGCCGCCGCTAGTTTGTCTGAACTTTACGCTGGCCCGCCAGCAGATGGGGAGCGGCCTTGGCCAGAAAACCGGCACAGGCCCCTGTCACCGCCCCCTCCAACACCATAAGAAAAAGATGATACCCCAACACCAGTTTGGCCGCTGCCACAAAGGCGTCACCGGTTGTGACAAGCGCTAAAGCTAGGATGCAACCCGAAAAAAACAGCCCCAATGCTCCGGCCAGCGCACCAAAGACCACCTCTTTATTCGGCATGGTAACGTAGTGGCGCAACTGCCAAATGCCATAGGCAAGTAAGGCCCCACCCCCGAGCATGACTGCATTGACACCAATCACGGTCATCCCACCAAAACCGAAGAACGATTGCAGAACAACTCCGATCATGATCGCCACAAAGGCGCGTTTTCCAAGGATCATACCCACCAGACCATTCAGAATCAGATGGATACTGGCAACCCCAAGGGGAATATGGATAAAGCTGGCAACAAAAAAGACCGCCGTCGCCACTGAGAGTTTGGGAATTTCGTCCATCTCGATATTGCGCATCGTGGCCGCTGCGATCACCGCCATACCGGCAAAACCGGCACCAATCACCGAACCTGAAACTATACCATCAGCAATGTGCATCGACCGCGAAACTCCTGAACGGGTAACTTAACACTTTGACTCTGTTAAGTTTGAGGCAAAATAGTAGCACTATTATATAGTTGTTGCTATCTCAACCCTATTCAGGCTTCTGCGAGGGAATGGCTTTGCTGCTAATTTGACGTGCCTTGTAATAAGCAAACAGACCCAGCAAACCAAATATGTAGCCCACAGCTCCGACAATCTCTGATATGGATGCCTGCTGCCGCGACTCAACCAGCTCTCGTGCCAGGGGTTTGATCGCCTCATTGACTGCGCGATGGACTACAGCCTCCAGTTCGCTGTTCGCCACTGGAGAAGCACTTATCTCGGCGTCTGCATGCTCCATCCCGGTATCGTTCACCACAGCGCCTCGCTCAGATGCGACTACATTGCCATCCCCCAGTTCAGCCGCACTCATCGCAAATTCACCCTGGTGCCCCATGCCGGCGTTCATAATGATCGTGACATCTATTTTTTGCGGTACCTTGAAACGATATTGGCCTTCACTATCGGTTACCCCATCAACCAATACCTTGCCACCACCATCCACTACCTTGACGTCGCTGTTTTTGGCCTTTTTGCCATCGGGGAAATACCCTTCCACAGAGACCGCGTCACCTTCAACGTAGGCAAACAGATTGAGTTTATGAGCCAATGCCTGATGACTCATGCCAAGAAAGCCTAACATCAACAGGCCCAACAACACCCTCTTCATGGGTTTGTGTACGTTCATTAACCGCAATCCTCCATTCACATAAAAGCGGCATCACGCTGCCCTTCCACAACAATACTCGTCACTTCATGTCGTGAGTATGCACCCAGAGTACCGCGCCGATCTCGACAGGGTACTCCTTACCCTCATGCTTCATTTTTTTATCATCCTCATTCAGTGCTGCAAACCCCCACCAGCCAGCCTTGGGCATAGCATAAGTAAACACACCATTGGAATCAGCCTTTATAACCTGGGTAATCATGGGATCAGCAGGCGCTTTTATGGTACCGCTCTGATTGTAATATTCCACCTCCACAGTGCTATAGGGCACTGGTTTGCCATTCACCTTTACAATCCCTTGGAAAAGGTTGTTGGTCCAGATGCCATAAGGGCGCGTCAACGGCACAATCTCCGTCTTCAGCCCAATCTCATTGTCCCACCCCTCTTCCAGACCGAATGTATTCACCACCACTTTGGTGTAGTGAATAATGAAGCTCTCTTCGGCAGGTTCCCAGTAGGGCTTCGGCTCGACGTAAAAGATATGGTCGCCAGGACGTTTGAAACTGTACTTGCTTTGATAGGTGGTAAAACTTTGCCCTTCACTATCTTTGGCCTTCGTCGCCTTCAATGTGGCAAGAAGATCCTGTTTCTGGTCTCCGACCACCACACCAAAACGTACCGGCTTGTCCATGAGCATCCCTTTCCCCTCGAAGGGGTGCCAGAACAGCAGATCAAGAGTCACGCTACGGGAATCACTCTGTTTCACCATATCATCAGAGGGGATGATCATCTGAAAATGGGCCTGGGCCTGGGTTGTAACTAGTGCAGTGAAAGCCAAGAGTCCTCTCAGCAAGGGCTTTATTATTTTCTTCATGTTAATTATTTTCTCCTAAAATATTTTTACAGACAATGGTTTAGAAATTCAGTTGTCCACGCAGACCTGTCACGACCACAGCGTCGGCATTGGCGTTGCCGCCGCTGTTTTGGATCAACTGAACATCGGCAGTCAGCGTGAAAAGATGCCCGAAACCAAATTTGTAGAAGAGCTCAAGATGGGCTTCGTCACTAAATTCGACGATTCCTCGATCGTCCGCGTTGCCTGGGCTACCGTCATCACCCGCGTTATAGGCCGCCAAAGCTGCCGGTGCCATATTGAGATTGACGCTACCGTAGCCGATACCGATTGTATCGTGGTCACGCCCCCAGGATGAACCCTCAAACAGCGCGCCCAGGCTCCAGGAGGACTCGACCGTATTCTCTTCGATGCCGTCGTCCTGCGCAGAATAACGGGCAAACATACCGACACTGCCCGGCAAAGCCTGATCGAAACTCAGCCCCCAAGCTAAGTTACTCGTCGTCTGCCTACTCCCGATTTCGGTAAAGGAAGTATTGATCGAGGAACGCCCATCATTGAGGACATAGAAGCGGTAGTTCCCTTCTCGACCAGCAAAATTCGGTTTCAGATTGATCTGCCCAACACTATACATATTGTTGAAAATGCTGTTAGTTTCTCCTCCGAAGCCAGAGTTGTTGCCATTAGCCACGATCAACCTCACATCCACCATACCGGAGACCGCATACGTCGCAGCAATGCCGGGGGCATAGTAATAATCGAGTTGTTTATAGCTGGTATCTGGCGAACGTGAGAACAAGGCCGACATAAACTGGTCTTTCTCGTCATTGGCGTAGGCGTTGTCATCGAACATGCTATGGACATCAAGCTTCCCAGCGCTGATTACCAAATCGCCAGCCATATATTCACCCTCATAAAAGGCCTGAGAGATCGACGGGACAACAACATTGGTACTGCCACCAACAGAGTTGGTCAGCTCGGTATAAAAGGCATCATAGTTGACACCGGACAAGGAGCCAATGGCGGGATCCACCCCCTGACCATCTCCAGCCTCCAGCGCAACAACCATTTTGCCATGTTCGCCCACCGGGACTTTCAGTACCAGATCCATCGTATAAGAAAGTGCTGCGGTATCATTTTCCGCCCCGCTTGTGCTCTGCAGGAACCAGGTCAGCCCCCCTTCGATTTGAAAAATACCGGTATCATGAGGGATGAGGTGTTGAGCTTCGTGGCCTTCATTCGCCTGGACTGCAACACTCCAGCCTAGACCAAGCACTATCATGCTCACCATCCCTATGCAGGGCACAGATTTTTCTATTTTCAGGGCTCGAACGTCTTGTGAACAGTGCTTTTTAATCATCTTAAACATGCTTGAAGCCTCATCTCTTCGTGAAAATGGTCGCAGTGGCTATCGTCGTACTGGTAACAATGGTTGTGTCCCACCTCTTCGTGGCTGTGTTTGTGGGTAATGTCCAATGAAGCCCATTTTCAACATGCCAGTGCGCACGTACAGCCTGTGCGGCTCTTGGTTGGCATCGGCCGACAAGCTACTAAATGGAAGAAACGCCGTTTTGCTAACTTCCAACGTCCATCACCGCGATAAATCACTCCCGAGTTTCACCCCGAATCAGCGAGACTAGTGTTACGTAAATAGTAATGGTAACACCGACGCTCATTATTTGGCCAGTGGGAGTGCTACAGCGGCGTACTCAGCGATGAAAGAAGTTTTACTAACCCCGGCATTTTGCGCCAGTTCACCATCTGCACACAGCTCATAGAGGGTTAGAATGGTCGCATAGGCAGAAACAAAAAAAGTGCTTTGAATGCACCCTACACCCTAATGTGAATGCTCATCCCCATCGTGATGATGACCGCCTTTAGTGGGTATAGCATTGCCAGTGGTCGTCATAGTGAGCTTGCCATGCTTCACTCCACGAGTGCTCACCAGCTGATCGGCAAACTGTTTGAGCAGATGTCCTTTGCCTTGCACCACCAGCACCTCAAGACAGTTATGGTGATCCAAATGAACATGCAGTACAGACTTGATATCCCCCTTAAAGGAGTGCTGTAGATGGGTCAGTGTTGATGACAACTCCCGGGTATGGTGATCATAAACAATGGTGATAGTCCCCACCGTTTCTGCATCTGACTCCCACTCCTCATTCACTATCTGATCACGAATCAGATCGCGAATCGCCTCGGAACGGCTGGCATATCCCTTCTTCTCGATCTCCTCATCAAATCGCTTAAGCAGCTCATCCTCAATGGAAACCCCAAAACGGACCAGTTCGCTCATCTCTTATCTCCATATCAATATAGACCCAATGGTCAAGTCTAACATTCTTGCCGGGCTTTATATCCTGATACAAAACCATATAAAACAATGCCCTAAAAAAACATACTAAAACACTTAACAACTTTGGAAAGTTGTAGTATGTTTACCTAGCATTCCTTCAATGGGACGCTCGTGATTAAAAGAATAAACATTATTCGGGAGAAAGTTATGTCAAAAAATACACGTAAATGGCCTGGTGATAGCGATCTGATGATCCTAATTCCATTGGTGTGCATGATGTCATTATTAGCCTTTATTGGTACCTCATTTTCCGGTTATTAAAGGTACGACTAGTCACATAAGGCCTGTGCAGTAATGCATGGGCTTTTTTATGCTTCAAAGCTGGTATCTTCGACAGTACGTAGGCGCTATACTGCTACCGCGTTTTAGCTCATTCCTCATCGGAGTCTCTAGTGTCTGAATTCATTGTCGAATACGGGTTATTTCTGGCTAAAACCGTCACCATTGTTTTAGGCATCATCATGTTGATTGGAGGCATAGTCCTACTGGCCAGTCGTGGTCGCAAAATGGATCGTGAACACCTTGAAATCAAGAAAATAAACGAAAAATATGAGGCGATGGCCAATACGATTAAAGCTGCTATTTTTTCGAAAGATGAGCTAAAAAAGAGCCTTAAAGCCAAAAAGCAACTTAAAAAAGAGGAGACCCAGCAACTCAAGGAGACTCCAGCCCAAAGACGTAAACGGATATTTATCATCAACTTTGATGGTGACATCAAAGCGTCCCCTCTCTCCTCCCTGCGTGAAGAGATAACCTCCATCTTGACCGTTGCCACCCCGGAAGATGAAGTTTTTTTACGTCTGCAAAGCGGTGGTGGATTAGTCCATGCCTACGGTCTAGCCGCCTCTCAGTTAATGAGAATCAAGGATAAAAAAATCCCCCTCACCGTCTGTGTCGACAAAGTTGCCGCCAGTGGTGGTTACATGATGGCCTGTGTGGCGAACAGGATCATCGCAGCCCCTTTTGCTATCATCGGCTCAATTGGGGTGGTTGCTCAATTACCTAATTTCCACAAATTATTGAAAAAACACAATATTGATTTCGAGCAGATGACAGCCGGTGAATTCAAACGCACCATCACTATGTTTGGTGAAAATACTGATAAAGCTCGCCAAAAATTCCAGGAAGAGCTGGAGGATATGCAAGTCCTGTTCAAGGAGTTCATTCAGCGACACCGTCCTATCGTCGACATCAACCGAATCGCTACCGGTGAACACTGGCCTGCCAGTCGTGCCATCGAACTCAAGCTCGTGGATGAACTCAAAACTAGCGATGATTACCTTATGGAAAATAGCCTCCACAAAGAATTGTTCGAGGTTTGTTACACAATCAAACAGCCTCTCGGTGCACGAATGGGATGGTTTATACAGAATACACTGGAGAAAATATTTCACACCTCGCCATTACCGTAACCTACGATTCATTAATAATCACATGGTTACATGAGAACTCACCTGCTTAGATGAACATAACCACACAATTGTTAAACCATGTTAATTTTCAGTTTTAAACATTGGAAAACCACAATTCGTATGCCAGACTAAATTCCGAGTGGGTCAGTATGCTTTTACCCATTAATCTCAAATAACAGGAGACTGACCCATGAGACTATCGACGAAAGGACGCTATGCCATTACAGCCATGCTCGACCTGGCATTAAACGCAAGAGATGGTCACAAGATAACGCTTGCCGATATTTCTGAGTTTCAAGGAATATCACTCTCGTACCTGGAGCAACTTTTTGCGCGTCTGCGCCAAGCAAAACTAGTTCAAGGAACGCGGGGGCCTGGCGGAGGTTACCGGCTTGCGCTTCCAGCGCATGACATTTCCATTACAGATATTGTTGTCGCTGTTGATGACAAATTCGATATGCCGTCTGATCAGAATCAAATTGATATCCGTCACCAAAAAACACATGAGCTCTGGAATATACTAAGCAATCAGATCCATGAATATCTTGATGGTGTCACCTTGGGAATGCTAGTAGATCAAGACAATGAGCCTACTACTGCCGCATTGTCTGTAGATGAAAAACAAGACATTCCGAACTGGAGCAGCAATCAAATTAAACAAAACGCGTTTAACAGAGCCCTATAATTTTACATGTAGTAGTCGCGACTTGATCTGACAGTTACCGGTTTTTCGGAAGTGACTGTCAGATCAAATTCAGTTCACGAATTTTTCCTGCCAGATTTTTTTGCCGTCTTCCAACGTTGCCATCGGCGTTCGGCACAGCACATCTTGCACGGATGTGTTCGTTCATTATTGTAGTGCGCCAGCCAGATGTCCAGATCAGCCTGCAGTGTCGCCAAATCTGTGTAGATCTTCTTGCGGAAGGTGATCTGATAAAACGCCTG
>JAYUTP010000095.1:0-8551 GCA_043755075.1 Tenderia sp. (SeqCode) | reverse complement strand
ATATAGGGCAATAGCGTTAGGTGCATATACAACGCCCGGCCACGCCCCAACTCAAAGCCCATCTGGCGAATCGCCTCCAAAAATGGCAATGACTCGATGTCACCCACGGTGCCACCGATTTCCACCATCGCCACGTCGGCACCCTCGGCACCCGCCATGATCAGCCGTTTGATCTCATCGGTGATGTGCGGAATCACCTGCACGGTGCCACCCAGATAATCACCGCGACGCTCCTTGCGGATGACGTTTTCATACACGCGGCCAGTGGTGAAGTTGTTATGACGACCCATGGTGGTATGAACAAATCGTTCATAGTGGCCCAGGTCCAGATCGGTCTCGGCACCGTCGGCGGTGACAAACACCTCGCCATGCTGGAACGGACTCATGGTACCTGGATCGACGTTGATATAGGGATCCAGCTTCAGCATCGTAACCTTAAGGCCACGCGCTTCAAGAATAGCTGCGAGAGAGGCTGAGGCGATACCTTTACCGAGTGAGGATACAACCCCGCCTGTGACAAATATGAATTTAGTCATATGGATATAAAAACCTGCGCCGCGGAAAAAGCAATATAAAGACGGGAGTGCAGGGTACCAGAATCGGCCCCTTTTCTCAATGTGGGAAGTCGGAATTTTTTACACTAACTCAAAGGAAATCAACGATCACACCCCTATCTCCAGCCCCGCCCATTGCGCAAATCATAGTCTCGACATTCACCACGTCAACGGCTAATATGCTCGCCGTCATTGGGGAGTAGCCGCCCTTCCTCACCGAAGGGGCTTACATCAACACACTTGACCCACACGGTCATGGCGTAAGAGCCATTCTTGGCGAGACCAATAACCATACCACCCTTGCATTGGCCGGGAGGAGGTATGGTCATTGGAGTCACACCGGCCAGGAGTTCAATATGGAAGCATTTCTCATCTCAACGGGCATTGTCGCCTTGGCCGAAATCGGTGACAAAACCCAGCTACTCGCCTTTCTCCTCGCCGCCAAATTCCGCAAACCGGTTCCGATCATCCTCGGCATTCTGGTCGCCACCCTCGCCAACCATGCCGGGGCCGGGGTACTAGGCACGTGGATTACCACATTTTTTAGCGCCGAAACCTTACGCTGGACGCTGGGCATCTCTTTCATCGCCATGGCGGCCTGGATTCTTGTTCCCGATAAATTTGATGAGGACGACGCCAAACTCGCCAACTTTGGCATTTTCACCACCACCCTCATCGCCTTCTTCATCGCCGAAATGGGCGACAAAACCCAGATCGCCACCATCGCCCTCGCCGCTCAGTATCAGAGCATCATCATCGTTGTCGCTGGCACCACCCTCGGTATGATGATCGCCAACGTCCCCGCCGTGCTGTTAGGTGACAAAATTGCTAACCGCATCCCGATCAAGCTGGTGCATGGAATAGCTGCATTGATCTTTGTGATACTGGGGGTGGCGACATTGATGGGGGTGGATAAACTGATTAATGGGTAATGGATTTTTAGAGGTGCCCCACCATTGATTACTGCCAAATAATCATCACCCTCGCTTCATCTTCGTTGAAAACAGCCAAGCTCTGCGCCAAACACACCCCCACCACCGCCACCAGCGTTTCATTCAAATAAACCAATGGGATGCGATCACGCTGCCAGTGAGGGATGCGCTGTTCCTGAAAAATCTGTTTGAGCGTTTTATGGTGTGGTGAATTGACGGGCTGAAGCCGTTCACCCCCGTGGCGATAGCGGATGGTAACGTTGCCTTGTTGCAAGTGTGAGGCGCTGAGTGCAGGAACCTGTGTAGTAGGAACACAGCGTAAAGTGCGGCCATCGGGAAGTGGTAATGGTGTGTTGAGATCGGGCCAGGAGATGATGGCACCGCTATCCATCGCCACTAACGGCGGCATGATGTGAATCTGGCCATCGTGGCGTCGCACTTCGGTGCCAGGCCAGGCGACACAGGGCATGCCATCTTCTGCCGCCCCCATGACGTCGTTGATGAGGTGATGCAATTTGACCTCGGATGGAAGCGGCAAGCCATTGATGCCTATCCAATAACGCAGCAGATTTTTTTTCCGTGCCAGCGGCAGCGCCTGCACAGCGGCGATGCTGAGGGTCGCATTGCTCGGCCCGCAACACGGCTGCCAATCCTGCTCTGCCAGATGCTGCAACAACTCCGTTGTTTCGGCGCAATGGTCGGCGCTGCGGCTGATGGTGCGGGCGGCGGCGGGCCAGCGCTGTTTCAGCTTTGGCAGCACTTCGTGACGCAGGTAATTGCGATCAAAGCGGGTGTCGCTGTTGCTGCGATCATCGATCCACTTAAAATTATTCACCTCGGCGTAGTGCTGAACCTCTTCGCGACTCAGATGCAGCATCGGTCGCAGTTGTGTGGCGCAGCCCAGCGCTGATTGCCTACCCATGGCGGCGAGCCCTTTGGGACCGGCACCGCGCAGCAGCTGTAATAACAGTGTTTCAGCCTGGTCATCCTGATGATGGGCGGTACAGAGGTAATCGCCTGCGACCAGCTGCCCAGTGATCGCCTGGTACCGGGCATGGCGGGCCGCCTCTTCTGGGCTTTGGCCGGGCTGAGGTCTGGCATCGACTTTCAGTGCCCGCAGCGGGATCTCAAGTTCGGCGCAAATGTCATGGCAGTGTTCCGTCCATTGATCGGCGTAGGGGCTGAGGCCGTGGTTGATGTGAATGGCGTGGAGTTGAACCTGTCGTTGTGATTGTAGCTGTGATTGCAGTTGATGCAGCAGATGCAGCAGGACGTGCGAGTCGCAACCACCGCTGTAGGCGATCCAAAGGCGTGCGCCTTTGGCCAATGGCGGCAATGCTTGCAGAAGCGCGTTAGCGGTGATGAGTTTGGTCATTGTATTGACCTTGATTATTATCCCCTCTCCCTCAGAGGGAGAGTGTCACATGCGATTCAAATTGAAAGCGCGTTAATCACAGTCGGCAATTACTTGCGTTCGAGATAGCGACCATGACTCATCAGCCGTTCATAACGCGCCTTCAACAGGGCGTCAATATTCATAGACTGAAGTTTAGACAACTCTTCCAGCAAGGCACTCTTGATACTAAGGGCCGCGACTTCGGGGTTGCGGTGGGCACCACCACGTGGTTCCTGAATGATGCGGTCGATCAACCCGAGCTCTTTCAGGCGCTTTGAGGTCAACCCCAGTGCTTCGGCGGCATCGGGGGCCTTGTCGGCACTTTTCCAGAGAATGGAGGCGCACCCTTCCGGTGAGATGACCGAGTAGGTGGAGTATTGCAGCATCAAGATGCGATCGCCGACACCGATGGCAAGTGCGCCGCCGGAACCACCTTCACCAATAACGGTGCATATAATAGGGGTTTTAAGGTCGGACATCACAAACAGGTTGCGAGCAATCGCCTCGCTCTGGCCACGCTCTTCGGCGTCGATGCCGGGATAGGCACCGGGGGTATCGATGAAGGTGAAGATGGGTAGCTTGAAGCGCTCGGCCATCTGCATCAGGCGCATCGCCTTGCGATACCCCTCGGGGCGCGGCATACCGAAGTTGCGCTTAACCTTTTCTCTGGTATCGCGCCCCTTCTGCTGGCCGATGACCATCACGGGCATGCCATCAAGGCGGGCGACACCCCCCACAATGGCGGCATCATCAGCAAAGGCGCGGTCACCATGCAACTCTTCGAAGTCGGTGAAGATCTGGTCAATATAGTCGAGCGTATAAGGGCGCAACGGGTGACGCGCCAGCTGTGAAATCTGCCAGGAGTTGAGCTTGGAGAAGATCTGTTCGGTCAGACCGATACTCTTGGTCTCAAGACGACCGATCTCTTCGGAGATATTAAGCTCGGCATCCACGCCAACGTGGCGCAGCTCCTCGATCTTGGCTTCCAGCTCGGCAATTGGTTGTTCAAAGTCCAAAAAACGCATGGTATCCATTCACTTTTTTAGAGGGAATATAATGGAGTGCCATATTAACCTTTTGTGACATGAAGGGAAAATACTATCGGTGCTGAGTATCAACGCTATCAATCAAATAAGCAGATGATTGTATGAGTAATCACGATTTGACAACCATGACAGCACCAATCACCAGCAGAGTTAAAGCAAAGATCCACTTCAATTGCTTCACTGGTAGTTTATGCGCGAGGCGCGCCCCCACGGGGGCCATAAACAGGCTGGTGCCGCAGATCGCCAAAAAGGCAGGCCAGTAGAGATAGCCTGTCGCTAGGGGAGGCAGCGAAGATGCACCTAGCCCTGCCAGTAGATAGCCCGCACTCCCGGCCACCGCGATAGGGAAACCACAGGCAGACGACACCGCCACCGCCTCGCGCATCGCTCTGCCACGCCAGGTAAGGTACGGGACGGTCATAGTCCCACCGCCGATGCCGAGTATGGCCGAGACTCCACCAATCAGAGTCCCGATCGCCATCAGCTCGGGCGTGGCGATAACTCGCGCTTTGGCGCTAACGACTTTGGCACCCCAAAACATATACCCAGCAACCAGCATCGCAAAGATACCGAAGAGGCGTTGGAGCGTAATGCTTGCCACTTGATCGGCCAATAGCGCCCCAAGCGCCGCGCCGAGCATCAATCCTGGCGTCAGCCACCACACCAGAGGCCAATTGAATGAACCGAGCCGATGGTGCGCTACCACCGAGGAGATAGAGGTCACGGCGATAGTCGCCAACGACGTTCCTAGCGCCAGATGCATGATGTTAGACTCGTTGAATCCTTGGGCTTGAAACAGAATCGCTAGCGTCGGCACAATGACGATGCCGCCGCCCACGCCCAGCAATCCAGCCACCAGTCCCGCCAGCACACCCAACAATAAACAGACCAACACTATCTCAAACATTCAGTGAACCGCTCTATGCCTTGGTATCAAAAACATCTTCTCGTCACCCTCTCCAGCCACGGTTACGGCCATGCCGTCATGACAGCAGCGCTAATCAATCAACTCCAGAAACGCTATCCTGAGCTGAAGATTACCCTGAGAACCACCCTGCCGCGCCCTTTTCTCGAAGGGAAATTTCACGCTCCGTTTAAGTATCTGCCACAGAGTTGTGACGTTGGCATGTTAATGAACAGCGCCTTCGCGGTTGATCGTCCCAACACACTGCAAGCCTATCGCGCGTTTCATGCTGATTGGCAAGGGCGTATAGCAGATGAGCAGAGAATACTCAGCGCGATAGCGCCCGATCTGGTCATCTCCAATATCGCCTACCTGCCGTTGGTTGCCGCACAACAATTGGGGATACCGGCCATTGCCATGAGCTGCCTCAACTGGGCCGATATCTTTACTTACTTTTTTCCCGACGAGAACGCCATTCATCAGCAGATAGTGGCCGCCTACCGCAGCGCCAACTGTTTCATTCGCACCCAACCGACCATGCCAATGAGTGAACTCACCACACGCACCGTCGCCCCGTTGGCAGCAATTGGCAACAACCAGCGGCAACAATTAATGAAAGCGCTAAACCTGGCAGCGGCGACGCAGCTGGTGCTCGTCTCCATGGGTGGCATAAAAACTGAGCTAAATGCACCCCGCTGGCCGGTGTTAGATAACATTCACTACATCGCCGCCAATGCGGTGGACGAGGTGGATCGCCCTGACATCACACCCATTGAAGCGTTAAATATCAGTTATAACGACCTGCTCAGCTCCTGTGATCTACTGCTAACCAAACCAGGCTACGGTAGTTTTACCGAAGCCGCTTGCAACAATATGCCGGTGCTCTATGTATGTCGCGACGAGTGGCCCGAACAGCGCTATATGACAGAATGGCTACGCCAACAGGTGCCTTGCACGAAGATTACTCTGGAGCAGTTTATGAAGGGAGAGTTCAGCCGCCCACTGCAACAACTTTTGCAAACGGCGCGACCAACAACAACGCCAACCACAGGCGTTGAAGAGGCCATAGAGATTATTGTTAGCTACCTAAAACCGTAATCACGCGGCTGAATACCGGAAAGGCTATGGGCGTTTTTTCACACCACTACGCCCGACCGGACGCTGCCCCTGCCGCGCAAATTTATCTCTGGCGACAAGCGGCGCGCCACGCACACCCTCTGGTTTTTTACCGGTCCCCAGCGGCTGCCATGCCGGAATCAAGTGACGCTTGCCGTTACCGATAAGATCGGTCCGGCCCAACTCCTTCAATGCCTCACGCAACAGCGGCCAGTTCTCGGCATCGTGGTAACGCAGAAAGGCCTTCTGGATACGACGCTGACGCGCCCCTTTGGCCGTGAGCACATTCTCGCCATCGCGGCGAATCTTGCGCAGCGGATTTTTTTCGCTGTGATACATCGCGGTGGCCAGGGCCATGGGTGATGGCAGAAAATTCTGTACCTGATCGAGCCGGAAGCCATTTGTCTTCAACCAGATCGCCAGATTGAGCATATCCTCGTTGGTACTGCCGGGGTGGCCGGCAATGAAGTACGGGATCAGATACTGCTCTTTGCCGGCCTCGAGTGAATATTTGTCGAACATCTCTTTGAAGCGGTCATAGGCGCCGATGCCAGGCTTCATCATCTTGCTCAGCGGCCCCTCTTCGATATGCTCTGGCGCAATTTTGAGATAACCACCGACGTGATGTGTCACCAGCTCCTTCACATACTCTGGCGAGAGCACCGCCAAATCGTAGCGCAGACCCGAGGCGACAAAGATTTTTTTAATACCGGGCAGTTCGCGAGCCTTGCGATAGAGCTGTATCAGCGGGGTGTGATCGGTTTTGAGATTGCTACAGATGCCGGGATAGACACAGGAGAGAAGGCGGCAGGCTGATTCAATCTCCGGTGTGCGGCAGTGCATCCGGTACATGTTGGCCGTCGGGCCACCGAGGTCGGAGATGTGGCCGGTAAAGCCGGGCACGGTATCGCGGATAGTCTCGATCTCTTTCAGAACCGATGCTTCAGAACGATCTTGAATAATGCGCCCCTCATGTTCGGTGATGGAGCAAAAAGTGCAACCGCCAAAACAGCCGCGAATGATATTGATGGAAAAACGGATCATCTCGTAGGCAGGAATACGCGCCTCTTGATAGCTGGGATGAGGCAGTCGGGTATAGGTCAACTCAAAGACACCATCGAACTCTTTGGTGGTCAATGGAATCGGTGGCGGATTAAGCCACAGATCACGATCACCATGGCGCTGCACCAGGGCGCGGGCGTTGCCGGGATTGGTCTCCAGATGCAGGATGCGTGCGGCATGGGCGTAGAGTGCGGTGTCTGTTTTAACCTGTTCGTAAGCGGGCAACCGAATCACGGTGCGAGCGCGATCAAGCCGCCGCTTCACGGATGGTAAGAACTGGATGACTTTTGCGTCGCCGATTTTGTCACTAGCACTAGCATTGGCGTTGGCTTTTTCACTACAGCTGGCCGGAGTCTCATTAAACTCATAGGGGTTTTTGTGCGGCTGAATCTCACCCGGCTCATCGATGGAACTTGAGTCGATCTCAATCCAGCCCTCCGGCGAAGCCTTGCTCATGAAAGCCGTACCACGGATGTTGGTAAGCGTATTGACTGGCTCGCCTGCGGCAAGGCGATGGGCAATCTCGACCACCTGCCGTTCGCCATTACCATAGACCAGCAAATCGGCCTTGGAGTCCGGCAGGATCGAGCGGCGCACCTTGTCGGACCAATAGTCGTAATGGGCGATGCGGCGCAGGCTCGCCTCGATACCACCAATCACCAATGGCACATCGTTATAAGCCTCACGGCAGCGCTGGGCATAGACCACCACGGAGCGGTCGGGGCGTGCACCGCCCTGGCCATGGGGTGAGTAGGAGTCATCGGAACGGATACGGCGCTCGGAGGTGTAACGATTGATCATCGAGTCCATATTGCCCGCCGTCACCCCCCAGAAGAGATTAGGACGCCCCAGCGTTTTAAAGGCATCGGCACTGTTCCAGTCCGGCTGAGCGATGATGCCAACGCGGAACCCCTGCGCCTCTAGCAGACGGCCTATCAGCGCCATGCCAAAACTGGGGTGATCGACATAGGCGTCCCCCGTCACTAGAATCACATCGCAACTATCCCAGCCAAGTTGATCCATCTCGGCACGAGACATAGGCAACACAGGGGCAACACCAAAGCGTTTGGCCCAATATTGACGGTAAGAGAAGATGTTCGGGGCTAATTCCATAGGGGGGAGGCTTTTTACTGCAAGTGGATGGTGCGCTATTTTACCCTATTTACCAGATTCCAGCGACCGCTGGGATAGACCTAAAAGCACCTCTGTAGTCCCATGAAACCTGACGGCTCTTAGCCCACTTTCTCAGCCCAGCCGCCCTACGTCGGTGAATCTTGCCGATGGAATCGAGGATATGCTGTGCATAAGGTTGCCAGGGTTTGCTCATAGCTCCACGGCCTCCCTCATTACTTGGTCATGTATGTGGTAGCTCAACTCATGATTTTTTCGTTAACACCGGAGTCCTACTTATTATCGCGTAGCCGCGCGAAATCCCCAGCCCCTTGAGGTAGTCTGAATAAAACGGACACTCCCGATTGGTAAACTTGACCTATCAGGAGGACGACATGAGCAAACGAATCAAGAGTTACCCCACCGAATTC
>JAYUTP010000094.1:0-2191 GCA_043755075.1 Tenderia sp. (SeqCode) | reverse complement strand
CGGTGGCTCTGGCAACGACATCTACATTGTCGACAACGTGGGCGACATCGTGACCGAGAATGCGGCGGAAGGGACAGACTCAGTTCAAAGCAGCGTCACTTATACCATGGGCGCCAATATCGAAAACCTCACCCTCACAGGTACTTCCGCCACCAACGGCACAGGCAACGCTCTCAATAACATATTAAACGGGAACAGCGCGGCGAATACGCTGAATGGTGGTTCCGGTGCAGATACTATGGTGGGTGGATCAGATAACGATACGTATGTTGTAGACAGTATTTTTGATGTCGTGACTGAGAATGTAGGCGAAGGCACAGACACAGTTCAAAGCGGTGTTACTTACACGTTGGGCGCCAATATCGAAAACCTCACCCTTACCGGTACGGCCATCATCAATGGCACAGGTAACGCTCTCAGCAACATACTGACCGGCAACAGTGCGGCGAATACCCTGATGGGTGGTGCTGGTGATGACGCCATTAATGGTGGTGGTGGCGCGGACACCCTGATCGGCGGCTTAGGGAACGATACCTATACCGTCGACAATGCGGGTGACATCGTCACCGAAAATCCAGGCGAAGGGGCAGATACCGTAAGTAGCGCTATCAGTTATGTATTGGGTGCGAACGTCGAAAATCTCATTCTCACCGGGACTACAGCGATCAATGGCACCGGCAACCTCCTCAACAACATCCTGACTGGCAATAGCGTCATTAATACACTGACCGGCAATGCCGGTAATGACACACTAAATGGTGGCGCTGGTGCCGATAAATTGTTGGGTGGCCTTGGTGACGATCTCTATGTAGTGGACAATACTGGCGATGCCATCACTGAAAACGTCAACGAAGGCACCGACGCTGTGCAAAGCAGTGTCACCCACACGCTGGCTGTCAATGTCGAGAATCTCACCCTTACGGGAACATCTGCTATCAATGGTACCGGGAATACGCTGAATAACATCCTGACCGGCAACAGTGCCGCGAATACTCTGACGGGTGATCTCGGCAATGATGTTCTTAACGGTGGAGCCGCCAACGACTCGCTGGTCGGTGGCGCAGGGAATGACACCTATCTGCTTGGCCGTGGCCATGGTGCTGATACCGTCACCGAGAACGATGCCACAGCAGGCAATACCGATATCGCCCAGTTCCTGGCAGGCGTCAGTGCCGACCAAATCTGGTTCCAGCAAACCGGCAACAACCTGGAAGCGAGCATCATCGGCACCGCCGACAAGCTGGTGGTCAAGGATTGGTATCTCGGCACGGCTAATCGTGTCGAGCAGTTCAAGACCACCGACAGCGCCAGGACGTTGATCGACAGCAATGTGCAAAATCTGGTGAACGCCATGGCCAGTTTTGCGCCACCGGCTGCTGGGCAGACCACCTTGCCAACTAACTATCAGACGAATCTGGCACCTGTGATCGCGGCTAACTGGCAGTAAGTTAAACAGTCATCAGTTAAAGGTAGTATCCTCCGCCCGCTGAACCCATTCCTGATAGAGGATGGGCCAGCGGGCCTTTTTTATTAGATTGAGTTGTTTATGTCAGAACAAGAATTCTCACCCGCGTCGGCTCGCCCTGTGATCGAGGTGGATACTGGCCTCACTTGCTTAGTCATGCTGGCGCGCTTTCATCAGATTGCCGTTGACCCCGATCAGTTAGCCCACCAGTTTCAGGATACCGGCAAGGCATTTGGTAAGACTGAAATTTTGCTCGCTGCCAAGCATCTAGGCTTGCAGTCCAAGGGGGTCAATACTTCCATCGACCGCCTTGATCGTACCCCGCTGCCCGCTATGGCGGTGGACAGTCACGGCGGTTACTTCATCCTTGCCCGTTTCGATGCGGACAAGGCGTTGATTCACGATCCCAAAGCTGAACGCCCTGAGATTGTGTCGCGTGATGAATTGCTGAGCCGCTGGAACGGGAAGTTGATCCTGTTTACCTCGCGTGCTTCGATGGTTGGCGAGATGGCGAAGTTCGACTTCTCTTGGTTTATCCCCGCCGTCGTTAAATACCGCAAGCTGCTCTACGAAGTTCTGCTGGTGTCGTTTGTGCTGAACCTATTTGCACTCGTCACGCCGCTGTTTTTCCAAGTGGTGATGGACAAGGTGCTGGTGCATCGTGGGTTAACGACGCTGGATGTCATCGTCGTTGGCCTGTTAGTGGTGTCGATCTTCGAAGTGGTG
>JAYUTP010000093.1:0-7882 GCA_043755075.1 Tenderia sp. (SeqCode) | reverse complement strand
AAAAATCTGGCAGGAAAAATTCGTGAACTGAATTTGATCTGACAGTCACTTCCGAAAAACCGGTAACTGTCAGATCAAGTCGCGACTACTACAATTAATCACATCAACCTGCACGCGGCCTGTCACGCCACAGAGTAGTTCATAGGGAATGGTGGAGGCTGACTCAGCAATCTCTTCTACCGGCAGGCCTTTGCCCCACAGCGTTACCGCATCACCAATATGAGTATTGGGTGCAGTGTGCAGGTCAACACAGAGCGTATCCATGGAGACACGTCCCACCAGCGGCAGGCGCTGGCCGTTGATTATTACCGGTGTGCCAGGCACAGCATGGCGGGGATAGCCATCACCATAGCCGCAGGCAACGACGCCGATGGCCATGTCCTCAGGGCAGACCCAGCTGGCGCCATAACCGATGGCATCACCTTTTTTGAAGTGATTTACTGCGATTAGATGTGAGGTGAGCGTCATTACCGGCTGCAACCCTTCACTTTCACCACGGCCGTTAATAAAAGGCGAAACACCATAAAGCATGATGCCGGGGCGTACCCACTGACCATGGCTCTGCGCCCAGCCGAGGATGCCGGCGGAGTTGGCGATGGTGATTTCTGTCGCTATTCCGGCAACTGTTTCATTAAAGAGTTTGATCTGCTGGCGTGTCTGTTCACTATTACGGTCATCCGCAGAGGCGAGATGAGTCATCAGTTTCAACGTTTTGACAGATTTGCACTGTTTAAGCCGTTGCCATAACTCTAAAACAGACTGCGGCGAAACGCCAAGGCGATGCATGCCACTGTCAATTTTAAGCCAGGCGGTAATGGGCTTGCTTAAGAGGTGACGCTCCAGTAGCTCCACATGGCTAACATGGTGCACCACCACTTGCAGATCGTGAGCGGCCAGTTCATCCAGCTCGTGGCTATTAAGAAATCCTTCAAGGCAGAGAATGGGGCAAGTAATGCCTGCTTCACGTAACTGCAATGCCTCGTTGAGTCTGGCGACGGCAAACGCTTCAGCCCCCGCCTGCTGCAATACGCTGGCGACACGCAGCAGGCCGTGTCCGTAGGCATTGGCCTTGATTACTGCGATCACCTTGGCATCGGGTGCCGCTTTCCGCACCTGTTGCAGGTTATGTCTCAGTGCCGCGAAATCAATCTCGACAGTGACAACAGAGGTCATGCATAACCCTCATCGCCATAGGCGTTAGAGGTGTGATTTTCAAACCGGGTGTATTTGCCGATGAAGGTGAGGCGCACATGGCCGATGGGGCCGTTACGCTGCTTGCCGATGATGATTTCAGCCGTCCCTTTGCTTTCACTTTCGGGGTTGTAGACCTCATCACGATAGATGAAGACGATAACGTCGGCATCCTGCTCGATGGCACCTGACTCACGCAGGTCTGACATTACTGGGCGTTTGTTAGGGCGCTGTTCAAGGCTGCGATTGAGCTGCGACAGGGCAATGACGGGGGCGTTCAACTCTTTGGCCAAGCCTTTGAGCGAACGCGAAATCTCGGAGATTTCGGCCGTGCGGTTTTCTTTGAAACCCGGCACCTGCATCAGTTGCAAGTAATCGATTACCACCAGACCAATCTGGCCATGTTCGCGTGTCAGACGACGGCAACGTGCGCGCAGCTCGTTGGGGGAAAGCCCACCCTGGTCATCGATAAAAAGTGGTCGTTCCGCAAGCAGGCCCACGGCGGAAGCAAGGCGTGGCCAGTCGTCATCTTCAAGTTTACCGCTACGCACCTTGTTCTGATCGATGCGCCCCAATGACGAAAGCATACGCATCACCAGCGACCCAGCAGGCATCTCCATGCTGAATACTGCTACCGGCTTTTCGTTAGTCACCGCCACATACTCGGCGATATTCATGGCGAAAGTAGTTTTACCCATGGAGGGACGGCCAGCAACGATGATGAGATCTCCCCCTTGCAAGCCGGAGGTCATCTCATCAAAATCGTTAAAGCCGGTAGGCACGCCGGTGAGAGGATTATCCTGCTGGAAGAGTAGATCGATACGATCCACTACCTGTGTGAGCACATCCTTGATGGCAGTAAAACCGCCCTGCCCTTTGGCACCCTGCTCGGCAATCTCGAAGACCATACGCTCGGCGTTATCGAGCAGCTCGTGGCTGTCGCGGCCATCGGGGTTAAAAGCGCTACTGCTGATCTCACCACCGACATGAATAAGGCTACGTAATACCGAACGTTCACGGATGATGTTGGCATAGGCCTTGATATTGGCAGCACTAGGCGTGTTATTAGCCAGCATACCCAGATAGGAGAGGCCACCGGCATTACTCAGTTCATTACTGTTGTCGAGCCACTCAGAAAGCGTCACCACATCAAACGGTATCGACTTCTCGGAGAGTGAACGAATGGCGCGGAAGATCAGGCGATGCCCCTGACGATAAAAATCATCCTCTGCCACGATCTCCACTACCTGATCCCAGGTGCCGTTATCGAGCATCAAACCACCTAGCAGTGACTGCTCGGCTTCAACAGAATGGGGGGGAACCTTCAGGCTCTCCAGCATCTCATCCTGAATGGTGTTGGAACTGAAAGATTCAGACATGGGATTCATCTTAAAGCGGTGAATGGATCACAACAACAATGGGGGAAGATGGGAAAAAAGACAAGCTCTGACCGGGCTTTATGCCCGGCCAGAACACAGCAATTACTCCGGAACAACGTTGACCTTGATCGTCGCAACCACATCAGAATGCAGCTGAATATCGTAATCAAACTCGCCCAACAGGCGAATTGCGCCATCAGGCATACGAACTTCATGCTTACCAACTTCAATGCCAGCGGCTGTTGTTACTGCGGCAGCCAAATCGGCGGTGCCGATTGAGCCGAACAGACGACCACCATCACCCGCTTTGCAGGCGATCTTTACAGTCAAACCATTGAGTTTTTCAGCACGGGCCTGTGCAGCGGCCAGCGTCTCGGCAGCAGCTGCTTCCAGCTCCTGACGACGTGCCTCAAACTTGGCCTTGTTGTCCGGTGTAGCCATAACAGCCTTACCGTTAGGAATCAGGAAATTCCGGCCATAACCAGGACGCACGTTAACCTGCTCGCCTAAGTTGCCCAGATTTTTTACCTTATCCAACAAGATTATTTCCATTTCACACCTCTGCTTAGATTAATAAGCTATTTAAGAAACTACTCATCATCACGCCTTTCATCAGGTCTCTTTTGAGTCCTGCTTTTCAGACGCGTCCTAAAGTCCATCCAACTATCGGCAAAACCGAGTCCCGCCAAAGCGGCCATCACATGGGGTGGAACAAAAAACATCACCACATACAACGCCACCAGCCAGCCACGTGGCTTGCCTGTTAACTCCATCAGCGCATGGACCAATGCCAAACCGACCATGCTGTAGACCACCACAGCAATCACCATGAGGTCACTCGCCAGACTACTTACCACGCCAATATTCAATGCGCTGAACAACACTACCGCCACGACAGTAATAGAGGCAACACGACTCTGGCGCAATGCAATAAATTCCTGACGAAAACCACCCGGGTTGTAGAGTAGTGACTGCCACCAGCGTGCCAGCATGGTACTGGCGATCAACATCAAGACAAAAGAACCTGCCATGATGCCAGTCATCCATTCGGCGACCTTCGGCAACTGCTCGCGAAGCTGACCCAATTCAATACCGGCATTTTGGGCGGCCATGGTATCAAATACCACTTTCAGCACCTGCTGCCACCATTCCGCTGGATCACCTGTAGCGATATAGAGCACCACTACAGCCATCACACCCAACACTACCGCCGCATCAAGCGTAATCGACCAAGAGAGCGTGCGCCGCAATATCAGCGCCAACCCCCACAATGGCAACCACAGAAACAGGACAAAGACCAGACCCAGCGCCGCCGTTCCCATCGCGAAATACATAAACAGACTGGTGATCAGACTGGCGCCCAGCAGCACCTGAAACCCTACTTTTGCACCGTGACGCAGTGTGACCAGGGCCACCGCCGCACCACTCAGCACGCTCACCATTCCCAGAATAGGGATTAGTGAGATCAGTGCAAATGCCGCCGTTACCAGCAGCGCTTGTACTGGACCTCGCATAATGTAACTAGCTAATGCGCGCATCTGCAGGCATCCCCAAATGCGAAATCTGTTATCACTTCCATAAAAATACTCCGCCCCGCTGACGCTGGGGCGGAGATATTTTCATTTACCGATGTGCATCGCTGTATGGCAGCAATGACAGGTAACGAGCACGCTTGATAGCGGTAGACAGCTGACGCTGATAACGAGCCTTGGTGCCAGTGATACGGCTAGGAACGATCTTGCCGGTTTCGCTAACATAAGCCTTCAACGTGTTCAGATCCTTATAATCGATCTGTTTGGTATTCTCTGCGGTGAAACGGCAAAACTTGCGACGACGAAAAAAACGAGCCATGTTGACCTCTCTTAAAATTTCCTATTACTCATTAAATTTCAGGCTGAATCTGTTGCGCATGGAGAACCAATCTCTGCTCGCCCTGCCGGTTGTCGGCGCGGGCGATAAACCCATCAACCTTTACAATCTCTGCTGCGCCAACGCGCTCTACCTGATCTTTTAGCTCACGCCCTGCGGCTATCACCACTATTCGACATACTGCTTCACGTTCCATACCCGCTTCCATTTGGAGAGAGCGATGTTCGAGCGTAAAGCGTGTCAACGGGATACCCGCCGGGGAATATCGTGTTTCAGGTGTTTTACATATTGTACCTGTTAGCACCAGACGATTTTCCAAAGACGTTGCTTAAGCCTCTACTGCTGCTGTATCGTCAGCGGCGTCAGAAGTATCGTCAGCGCTGTCATCAAAGGCACGGGCTGGACGCTCTTCACGCTCATCTTCACGGCTCTTGGCCAAGAAAGACTGATCGGTAACAGCTTCATCCATACGGATGATCATGTTGCGAACGACAGCATCATTGAAGCGGAAGGCGCTGCCCAGCTCATCAATGCTGCCCTGACTGCACTCAACGTTCATCAGCACGTAGTGGGCTTTGTGGGCTTTGGCAATAGGATAGGCCAACTGACGACGACCCCAATCTTCCAGACGGTGGATCTTGCCACCGTCGGCTTCAACAATCGAACGGTAACGTTCGATCATCGCTGGAACCTGTTCACTCTGGTCAGGATGGACTAGGAATACAACTTCATAATGTCTCATTAACAGCACTCCTCTCGGCTATTAGAGCCTTCCGCACCATGCGGTAAGGCAAGGAGAAATCATCCGCCCGGAGCCTCTGGACGAATGAAGGGCGCAATTTTACTGGAGTGAGCCCCCAGATGCAATTGATAATACTAGGGGTTCTTGGCGGGTTTAGTCAGGCCTACTTACGCGCCCGCCGCTGCCGTAGCGCCTCAAAGAGGCAAACGCCGGTAGCAACGGAAACATTAAGGCTCTCGACTGTACCGAGCATAGGAATTTTGATCAGATTATCGCAGTGTTCGCGAGTCAGCCGCCGCAGACCACTCTCCTCCGCGCCCATCACCAATCCCAGCGATCCTTTAAGATCAATATCATAAACCTCTGACTCCGCCTCACCCGCTGCACCCACCAACCAAACCCCAGCCTGTTGAAGGTCGCGAAGAGTACGAGCCAGATTAACAACCTGGAAAAAAGGGATAGACTCAGCGGCACCACAGGCCACCTTGCGTACTGCGGGGGTAAGGCCAACCGCCTTATCCTTAGGCACAATCACCGCATCCACGCCCGCCGCGTCAGCAGAACGGAGGCAAGCACCCAAGTTGTGCGGGTCCTGCACACCATCGAGGATCAGCAGGAATGGCGGATGATCCAGTGATTCGATCAACTCCATTAAATCCATTCCTGCGGCCACTGGATCGCCCACCATTCGAGCAATAATCCCTTGATGACGCCCGCCCTCGGCAAGCCGATCCAGCTCATCACGGGGCACATAACTAAGCCGCAACTGGGCGCTGCCCGCCTCGGTCAACAGCTCGGCAATGCGGGCATTGGGGCGGTTACCACCTTCGACAAGGATTTCAACCACGCCTTTCGGATTTTTAAGTGCTGCCGCTACCGCGTGGATGCCATAAACGAGCCCCGTCATTCAGCGACAACCTTCTTTTTTCCACTTCTATTTCTTTTTCTCTTCGCGCCTTTCTTTTTAGGCGCTGCCGACTGATCTGCCGCCGCTGTCACTGCACCTTTCTTTCTGGCGCCTTTTTTCTTTGGTGCCGAGACCACATCAGCATCACGCTTGCCGATGCCCTTACCATGATCAATCCCTGAATTTTCCGCCATATCAAAGTCGATGCGCTTGCGATCAAGATCAACCCGCGCCACCTTGACCCGCACCTTATCGGCGAGGCGATAGACAACACGGCTACGCTCCCCCACTAGGCGATGTTTTGACGAATCAAACTCATAATAGTCAGACGCCAAGGAGGTGACATGGACCAGTCCCTCAACATAGATGTCGCTCAGCTCTACAAACAGACCAAAACCAGTGACGCTGGTGATGATGCCATCAAACTCTTCGCCAACACGCTCAAGCATATATTCACACTTGAGCCAATCAGTCGCATCACGGGTAGCATCATCCGCACGACGCTCCGTCATGGAACAGTGCTCACCCAATACGGCCATCTCTGCGACGCCATAGGCAAACCCTTTCTTCGACTGATAACGCAGACAATGACGAATAGCACGATGCACCAGCAGATCAGGATAACGACGGATCGGTGAGGTGAAGTGGGCATAACCGCCGAAGGCGAGACCGAAATGGCCATTATTTTCCGGCGTATAGACCGCCTGACTCAAGCTGCGCAACATCACCGTCTGGATCAGATGCCTATCAGGACGATCACCCAGCTCACGTAGCAACTTGGCGTAATGTTTCGGCAGCGGCTCTTCGCCGCCCGCCAACGTCAAACCCAATTCCGCCAAAAATTGACGCAAATTGCCGAGTTTATCCTCAGACGGCCCCTTATGGACACGATAGAGCGCAGCAATTTCATGCTCCAGCAGGAAATCCGCCGCACAGACGTTGGCCGCAATCATGAACTCTTCGATCAACTTGTGGGCATCATTACGCTCAACCGGTACGATGCGCTCGATCTTGCGGTCACGACCGAAGACAATACGCGTCTCGGTGGTTTCAAAATCAATGGCGCCACGTTTGTCACGTTTGGCCTTGAATACTTTGTACAGATTGTGCAGCTCTTCGAGATATGGCAGCAGCGGCTCATGCTGACTGCGCAGCTCCGCATTACGCTCAACCACCATCTCAGCCACTTCGGTATAGGTCAGGCGGGCCGCCGAACGCATCAACCCTTCAAAGAAGTCGTAGCCAGTGACATCACCCTTGTCGGAGATAAACATTTCGCAGACCATGCAGAGACGGTCCACCTGTGGGTTTAACGAGCAGAGACCATTGGAGAGAACCTCTGGCAACATCGGGATCACGCGCCCCGGAAAGTAGACCGAGTTACCACGATTGGTCGCCTCACGATCAAGGGCCGAGCCAACTTTCACATAGTGAGAGACATCGGCAATGGCAACCAGCAGCTTCCATCCCTCGCCATGGCGTTCACAGTAGACAGCATCATCAAAGTCACGAGCGTCCTCACCATCGATAGTCACCAGTGGCAGGTCACGCAGATCTTCACGATCATGTTTGTCTGCCTCAGCGACCTCAGGTACAAAACCGACGATCTCATTCTTTACCTCAACCGGCCACTCGCGTGGCAAACAGTGGGCGCGGATGGCGATATCGATCTCCATGCCGGGATCCATGTGGTCGCCCAACACCTCAACGATCTTGCCGATCGGCTGTGAACGGTTGCTGGGCTGCTCGATGATCTGCGCCACCACAATCTGACCATCAGAGGCACCGCCGCGC
>JAYUTP010000092.1:0-9697 GCA_043755075.1 Tenderia sp. (SeqCode) | reverse complement strand
CAGAGAAAAGCTGTCTGTCGTTGTCGGCTAGGCGAGCCGAAAAGTAGGCATCCGGTTGAGCAGTGAGGTCGTAGCTATAACCGGCCCGCAAGGTGGTTTTGTCGTTCAGATTAAAAGTGCCACCAAGGCGATAGGCGTTGGCGTCGCGCCAATTATTGGCGCTGGTGATCAGATTGGCACCGCTGTCCGCATGATTAATCCGCAGCGTGTCGAAGCTACTCCAACCGGTACGTTCGATATCAAACTCGACGGCCAACCTGTCGCTCACGGCCCAGTTAACGCCAATCTGCATCATCGAAGGCAGGCCCAGCGTCAGCGTGGCCGGGACTGATGTGCTGGGAAAATTTTGACTGCCAGTGATGTCGGCATCGACGGCGGAACGATACGAAAGACCAAAACTAAACGCCCCCTGTTTGTGCAATGCCGCCAGTGTATAACCAATGCCGTCGCCATCACCGCTGATTGTCATTAAATCTGTATTAAAGGCGAGCTTGGTCAAGCGGTAAAAATTAACCCCCAGCGCTACGCTGGTATTATCCATCCGATAAACAATATTTGGCGTAACGTTATACATTTTAATCTGACTGAGGGTTGGCTGAACGCCTGCGGGCAACGGAAAGGTGTTTTCTGGCCAGTCTGTTGCTAATCCAAACGGTGCATTCACACCCAGACCAAACGATATATCAGTATCTAAACGACGCGCATAATAAAAGCTCGGCAGCAGGTGCCAGGTATTGGCACTGCTATCTACACTTGCTGCACTACCTGCTGGTGTAACCGCGATATCTGGTTTTAAGCCGGTAAAATCCATCGCCACAAAATTTTCTTGAAACGCGATTGTGGCGGGATTGTATGACGCGGCGGCCGTGGTGCTGCTATCCGCCACCATGGCATTACTGCTACTCATGCCACTGACGGTGCTTTCCGGTAATCTGAATCCCGAACTGTTAGCACTAGTAACAACCAGTGCACAAACAACACCTAATAACGTCGTTATTTTTGTTTCCATGTGAACCCCCGTAAAAAAACAGCGATGACTGATTCCTGCAACCACTTCCTGTTTCTGCGAAATCATTATGTCAAGTGTAGACCAACATGGCTGAGTCGCTATGTGCATCATTGCTGATTAATTTCGTTTGTCCTAAGCCTGTCGAAGGGTGGGTGGTGTAACACGGCTGACAGTGTTGAAGTCTCTATTCATGGTTAGATGGGTTCACCACGAAGAGCGTGGCAGTAGCAAGCACCTTCATTGATAGTTAAGCCTCAAAATTTATTCTACGATGCCCAGGGTTAGAATGCAGGGCTAGGTGTATTCATTACTGCAAATGAAAATCATGAGCTCGTGATTTGTGAGCGACGGAAAAAATTGTACGATTGTGTGATTTTTTATACCTAAATATTGATAATAACTCAAGTACCACATCAAGAATCACGATGATGAACTAAGCTATTTTCTATAATTTTTAAAAATTCAATTCTATCTACTGCGTAGTGAAATCCCTGTGAATTATCAGTTAAGTAGGGTGCGCTATGGGCACGCATTGCAGAATTTAAAAAATAAAGTCTAACGTAATTATGGGGTTGTATCTCACAGGATGTCGCTGTAATCCTGCCAGTATTGGAGTCATTTATGGCAGTAGCCGCGTGCGCATAGCGCACCTTACAAATCTTCACTATTTCTACCCTGGATTGTCCATCGAGAACATGCTTCGTGCATAACTTACACCGACCGTAAGGATGGTTTCTGTTTTAAGCACTTATGCTTAATCTTCACTCTCGGAATCATTCGCCGGTAACAGCTTGCTTATCGATGCGCCGATGTGGGCGTAGCTCACCATGGCCTGTTCAAAGTTCTCCACGGCCAGTATGGCTAGCTGCTCGATAGAGAGTTGTTCATCGCCACTGTTGCGACAGAAGGCTTCGGCGAGTTCACGACTGGCGAAGAAGAAGAGCATCATCAGGCAGGAGCCTAGCTCATCGTCGAGTGATTCGGGGATGCCTTGCTCCCACTCTTTTGAGAGCCATTCGTGGCCAGCGAGAAAACCGCGCGACCAATCGGCAAGGGTTGCCGCTTCAGCGAAGTTTGTCATGGGGGGAGTAAGCACCTGGCAACATTCGGGCAGCAGCGCTTCGCCCTCTTGTAGTTCGTCGTAGATCTCGTTGTAGGCATCGGCGATGCCTTTCAGAATCTCATTGGCTTCGTCGTCGCTGGCGAAGTTAGCTTCTTCATCGTTGAATATCTGTGTCAGCCACTCAGTCGGTTCCACCGCCACGGGACAACAGGCGATGGCAAAGAGAAAGCCGTGCATCTCGGCGTAGGTCATGGTCGCCGCTGGACGTTCGGGGGCGATGAGAAATGCGGCTAGCTGTTTGTTCATTGTTAAATCCTGTGGTGTGCGTTGCGGGTTGATGAGTTCCCTAGTCTGCCGATTTTACCGAAAAGCAGCCCGCCGCACCGTTCAAATTGTGCGTTGATCGTATGCCCAACAGATGACATTACAGCGAACGTCTATCAGTCTCCGCTAGCCGCCGTTTCTGCAGCATCATGTAACGAATTTTAAGCGCCACAATGGTCAACGCTAGTAGCAGTGTTATGCCGTTAGCAATGATGATCGGCAGTGCATTCAGGGCAATGCCATAGATGAGCCACAGCACTACGCCACTGGTGAAGAGCAGAAACATCGCTAGCGAAATGTCCTCTGCCGTGCCGGAGCGCCAGGTTTTGACTACCTGAGGGATGAAGGCAATGGTGGTGAAGGTGCCGGCAAGAGTGCCGATGAGGTCGACGGGGGTCATGAGCTGTCCAGTGATGAGTTCGGCGGAGTATAGGGCCTCTCTCGTGCTGGGCATAGTTTCGGGTATATTGCCCTCTTCTTTTTTATGGCGTGATGTCGATGCAAAGCCTCTTGTTTGAGTTTTCTACCGCGCAAATTATTTTCACCCTGCTGCTGTTTGTCTGGGCCGGTTTTGTCCGTAGTGGGCTGGGGTTTGGCGGCGCGGCGCTGGGGTTGCCGCTGCTGCTATTCGTCTACGATCAGCCGCTCTTCTGGCTGCCGGTGATCGGTGCCCATCTATTGTTTTTCTCGGCGCTGACACTTCGCACTCGGATTGGCCATGTTGATTGGGGTTATCTTAAAAAATCAGGCCGACTGATTATCCCGGCGGCATTGGTGGGGGTGTTTGGCCTGATCACGCTGCCGAACCAATGGCTGCTGATCTTTATTTACTCGGTCTCGCTTTTTTATGCGGTGATGTGGATGTTGGATTTTGCCATCAACAGTAACAAGCCATGGCTCGATCGGCTGTTGTTGATTGTGGGTGGTTATGTGGCGGGAATCTCGCTCACCGGGGCGCCGCTGATGGTGGCGGTCTTTATGCGGAATGTGGCGATTACCCAGCTGCGCAATACGCTTTTTGTGCTCTGGTTTGTATTGGTGGCGATCAAAATGACGACCTTTGCGTTGATGGATGTGCCGCTGCACTGGCAAACGGCGTTGTTGTTGCTGCCAGCGGCGGCGGTGGGTCATGTGATTGGCTTGAAGGTGCATGAACTGATCATGAGAAATGATCGTCTCTTCAAGCAGGTGATTGGTGGCGTTTTGGTGATGATCAGTCTGCTGGGGCTGTGGAGCGTCTGGATGACCTACTATTAGTCCGCGTGAACTGTAAGTATGTTTTGTGGCTATATTCTGCCGCGTTTTTCTTCGTTACTATAGATACCGCTGCCGATGTGGCGCTTTATCACAATAGGACTCGAACGCATGAGACAGATCCAACTTTTTTTGTTTGCGGCAATGTTGTTGCTGTCAGCCGTGGGGCATAGCCAGAATGGCCCAACAGAGGAACAGAAGATCACGGATATGATCAAACGTCTGGCAATACTGACAGATATGGCGGACGGCTGCGGTGAGCAGATGAACTACTACGGCAGGAAGGCATTGCAGGGCGAGCTTTGCACCCAATTTAAAAAAGATTTTTATGCACACTGGCCAAGTCGTGAGGTGCTGCTCAATGAGGTGGTTGATTACGCTAACCGCCTCGATAGCGGCGCACTTAAGTGTGAAAACTGCCGCGTGGTGCTGCAGCGTGCTGAAGAGCTGCGCATCACGGTGATCTACTATCTGGATTATATGGAGTACATGGAGGAGCTGTGATCTGACCCCTCTCTCCGTGAGGAGAGAGGGGGTTTTTAGTGGTGATGGCCGCCTGCACCATGCACATGCTGATGCTGAATCTCTTCTACAGTTGCGTCACGCACATCACTGACAACAACGTCAAAGGTGAGCGTTAACCCGGCCAGCGGGTGGTTGATGTCAACGTCGATGTTTTTTAGTCCCACCTTGATTACCATCACGTCGCGAGTCCCTTCCGAGGTGTTGACCTGCACAACCATGCCCGGCTTGTATTGGAGCTTCTTTTTGCCGGGGTTAACAACATGCTTGATGGAGACACGCTGCTGGGCATCGCCCTGGCGTAGGCCATAGGCTTGCTCCGGTGCAATGGTTACGCTAAAGCTATCGCCCGCCTTTTTGCCGGTCAGTGCATTCTCCAGCCCAGGGATGATGCCGTTATGGCCATGCAGGTAGACGATGGCGTCGCCGTCGCGTGAATCCTCGATATGCCCCTTGCTCGATTCGCTCAGGCGGTAGTGAAAGGTGACAACTTTGTTTGCTTCGATCAACATGTTTTCTCTCTCAAAAAATTCTATTCAAGTTGTATCTGAGGTTACTTGGAGTTTACGCATTGGTAGACGCCAAAGGTGCGTTTGCCATCGTCGATGAGGCTGATGGGCACAATGGTATCTCCCTTCATCTCGGCGGCGGTATTGCGGGCAAGATCGGCCAGTTCGCGCGCCACCTTGTCGTGGTTGCGTGTAATGAAGAATTTGCTCATCACTGACGCGGTGGTCGAACCAAGCTCTTTACAGCTACTGACATCATTCTTGGTCTGAACCAGACGCACGGCCTGGCCAGAGGTGGTGACTTGAACCCAGCTACAGGCGCTCAGACTGAGTACGATGGCGGCGGTGGTAATAGTTTTTATCATTTGAATCTTCCTCGTGAATGTTAAAGAGATCTTATTTAAATGTTGAGTTGATTACCACATCAGATCGTCAGGTACTTGGTAGGCGGCGTAGGGATCATCTTCGGCCGGTGTTGTTGCTGATTTATCGGCGCAGGCGATGATGTAACTGGCGTCACGCTCTTTAATCTTGTTGGCCGCAGCACTGGGGATCAGTTCATAGCGGCCGTCTAACTTGGCAATGGCTAGGCGGCCGTTTGTAAGATCCTTATGCACGGCGACGTTGACGTAAAGACGTTTAACCGCGCTGCTGTCGGTAAAATTGTAAGTGATTTCACCGTTGTGATTGTCGATGCGGTTGGTTTCGATCAGCTGTTTTATCTGCGCGCTGATGGCCTTACGTTCAGCCTCTTCTTTGCGTTGCTGGTTAAGCAGGCGGTCGCGCTCGATTTTTTCTGCCTGGGACTGCTGGGCGAGCCGTTTAACTTCATCGGTGGGGGCGGCATGTCCCTTCTTAACTTTCTGTTGTTTCTGGCTTTGGTATTGGCTCTGTTTGGTCTGACGGGCCTGTTTGTCGTTGACCAGACCGCTCTTTTTTAGTTGATCAAAGAGGGAGTTGCTCATGAGTGTCTCTGTCCGCGAAGGGTGTAGAACGGTCGCCTAGGGTAAGGGTTTGCTGGGTGACTGGCAATAAAAAAGCCCGCCCTAACGGTTGGGCGGGCGAGCAGTCTTAACCGGAAGGCTAGAAGTTATAACCAGCCTTGAGTGCAACGCGGAAGTTGTCTGCTCCTTTCTGACCGGCAAAGGCATCACTTTGGGTCTTCTGGTAACGGGCTTCAGCGCCGAGGAAGAGTTTACCCAGGGCGGTGTAGTGGAGACTGGCGCCGAGCTGGAGGGCTAACATGCCTTGGCTTTCGTTGGCAGTTTCAGCCTTGACGTAACCGAAGCCGGGACCAAAGCCGATCCCCAAGCCGGGGCTGGTTTCAATTACATAGTGAGGGTTGAGTTCGAAGCTGCTGATCTTCAACCCCTGATCGTCGTAGCTGACGTAACTGACCTGCTGGCGGATTTTGTTGCTGGGCGGTTGCAGCAGCGGGCAGTTGAGGGAGAGCTCCAGGCCGCTGATGGTGCCGCTGCTGGCACCGTTGATGTCGGGGTTGAGGTTGCCCACCATAACGGAGAGGGTGGGATTGGCGACATAGTTATCATCCAGGCCCGCCAGGAAGTTCCATTGGCCCTCGGCAAGTGCTGCGCCGGAACTGAACAGCAGGGCGGAGAGGAGTCCGAGTGAGGCTGTTTTTTTCATGATTGATCTCCTGGGGGGTTTATAAAAAGAACATAAGTACATTAGTATAATCTACATGCAAAGCAATGGCTCTTCTACCTGATCACGCAGGGCTTTGCCACCGAGCAGTTCTATGAGGGTGAGGGCGAATGCCATGGCAGTGCCTAGGCCACGCGAGGTGACGACAGTACCATCAATGGTGACAGCCTCGCCGGTGTAGGTCATGCCAAGGATTTTCATTTTGTCGAAGGTGCCGGGGTAGCTGGTGGCGCGCTTCCCTTCCAGTACTCCGGCGCGGGCGAGGGCTCGCGGTGCGGCGCAGATGGCGCAGGTGTATTTGCCGCTGGCGGCTAGGCGCTGAATGAGCTGGATGATACGTGGGTCATTGTTGAGATGGTCGGCACCGGGCAGCCCGCCGGGGAGGACGATCATGTCGAACGCCATCTTCATTGCCTCATCTAGCGTTGTGTCCGGCACCAGCAGCGTGCCGCGACTGGCTTTGATGGTGGTGAGCTTGTCTTCCAATCCTGCGGTGATGACGGTGAACCGAGCGCGGCGCAGCAGGTCAATGAGTGTGACTGCCTCCAGCTCTTCGCACCCTTGGGCCAGTGGGATAAGGATGTTGGGCATGGATGTTCTCCTGAATTAAAAACCGAGGTCGAGCTGTTCCTGGCCTAGCCGGTCGTAGATGGGGGTGTTATTTTCATTACGGGCCAAGGGGTTGAGGGTGTGGTTGCTGCTTTGGCGCGGTGCCAGCAGGTGGGTGATCTGCCAGTCGCGCAAACTGAGGTAGTCGGCAATCATGCTGCGGTGACACTGGCTCGGCTCCCGTTCGGCGCACATGATGGCGACGGGTTGGGCGCGGGTCAGGGCGGCGAGTTTGTCGATCCCATTAAGAAAGAGTTTGCTCTGCATATGGTCGGCATAGCCGCGAAAGCTGCTGCTGGTAAGGGCGCAGTGAGGTGAGTCGGACTTCTCGTTACGCAGGCCGCCGAGTTCGAGACCAAACCAGACGTAGGCGATTTTTTCATCATCACAGGCAAGGCTGAGGGTGTTGCGGTTATAGGAGGGGTAACGCCGTGATTGTGGCAGCCTGCGAACATCGATGAGCTGACGGATGCCCTGCGCATGCAGGGTGGTGAAAAATTCATCCAACGTGCGATTGCTGTGGCCGATGGTAAAAAGTGTGGCCGTGCTCACCTGTTATTGCCCCCTCTGGCTGTTCCTGCTTTGTTGATCCGCCCCATCGGTTTGAATAATAGCCCATTCTAATTGGATCCTTGTAGGTTATTCAAAATGGGAGCGGCCAAGTCATGACAGTCAAAAACATGACGTCAATATTATGTTGCGAGTGACGTTTTTATGACGCTAGTTGTTTGTTTTTGGTGTTCAAATGGCAAAAAAATAGGGCAGCCTTGCGGTGCCCTATTAAAGGAGGGTAGGAAGAGATGACTACAGTGTCTGTCAAGACAAACACTGCGATTCATTTAGCAGATAGCGTGCCAATGTTTACTGAGAGGCTTTTAGGTGGTTGCTGGAAGCAGCAGGAAGGTGGCTATTGTAAATAATATGTTCTTTTTCGTTATCGTTGTTGGATTCAATATCGTCGGTTAAGTGTTGCTCAGGGGCTTTGCGGATGTTTAACAGCTCGCTGATGGGGACTAATTTCAGCCCGAGTGTTTCGAGGCGTGGTAGCTGCTCTTCAAGTAGGGTAAGGGTGGCGTCATAGGGATGCCCAATGGCAACCGCGCTACCATTTTTTTTGGCCTGCTTAATCAAGCGCTTAAACTGCTCGGCGACGGCAGCAGGTGAGGCGTCGTCATCAAGAAAGATATCGCGCTGCCGTGCTGGAATCTGATTCTCCCTGGCCAGCTGTAGTGCGACAGTCTGATTGGTGGTGCGGCTATCGATGAAGTAGAACGGGCCCATCTCTTTGAGAGTGGTCATCAGCCACTGCATGTGGCCGGGGTGGCGTGTCAGCAAACTGCCCATGTGGTTGTTGAGGCCGCTGGCGTGGGGAACTGTCGCAATGCCCGTCTTCAGCGTTTGAGTGAACTCCTGGCGAGTCATCCTAAGCGTCAGCCCGCCACGACCCAATTGCAGATTACCCATGGACTCCATTGGCATGTGCACCATCACCTCTTTGCCGAGGTGGTGGGCTGTCCGCGCCAGTAATTTGCTGTAGGGGGTGTGAGGCAGAAAGGCGTAGGTGACCTTGCCGGGAAGGTGTACTGCCCTTAGCCCTTTTTGATGGAGATCACCGAGGTCGTCGATAATGATGCTGATGGGAATGAGCGGGGTATTACTAGCTGTTCCAGCGGCGTTACAGAAGCCAGAAAAAAACAGTGCGGCGCACCCACTCAGCCAGAGTGTCAGGAGGTGGGTGCGGCCACGTTGTTTTTGCAAAGACTACTTTTTTTGCAAAATCTGTAACCCTTTCAGTAGGTTGAGTGCCTCATAAAGAGGGTAGTCCTTGCTAGCAAGGCTCTCAACCTTGCCATCATCGGTGGTTTTTCCCTCTTTATCGACAGACTTTTTCTCTCCCTTGCCATTTTGCAAGTGGCCTGCAAGGTCGGCTTCTTTAACCGGATCAAACCCAGATGCTTCAACAGCAGTAAGCTTAGCGTTTTCAAGTTTGATGTCAGGCTCAATCCCTTCAGCCTGGATGGAGCGGCCAGAGGGGGTGAAATAACGAGCGGTAGTCAGCTTGATAGCGGCGCCGTTATGCATTGGCAGGATAGTTTGAACCGAGCCTTTGCCGAAGGTCTTGCTGCCCATGATGATAGCGCGCTTGTGGTCCTGAAGAGCGCCAGCGACGATCTCAGAGGCTGAGGCCGAGCCGCCGTTGACTAGGACAATCAGAGCAGAGCCCTTGAGGATGTCGGTCGGGGTAGCCTTGAACTTCATCTGTGAGTCATCGATGCGACCTTCCGTATAGACAATCAGGCCATCTTCCAAGAAGGCGTCAGAGACGGCGACAGCCGCGTTGAGGACGCCGCCTGGATTGTTGCGTAAGTCAAGAATCAGCCCTTTGAGGTTACCACCCGCCTCTTTTTTCAGGTTGCTGACAGACTGGATCATGTTTTCGCCGGTATTTGACTGGAACTGGGTGATGCGGACATAACCAAAACCAGGCTCAAGCATGCGATCCTTGACACTGTTGACCTTGATCACGGCGCGGGTAATGGTGATCTTGATCGGTTTGTCTGCCCCTTCACGCACCACTGTCAGAATGATGTCGGTGCCGGGTTTGCCGCGCATCAGTTTGACGGCGTCATTGAGGCTCAGTCCTTTTACCGGGGTGTCGTCGATACGGATGATTAAGTCACCTGCCTGTATGCCGGAACGCTGTGCCGGGGTATCGTCGATCGGGGAGATGACTTTGACAAA